>JBGSTS010000005.1:0-28817 GCA_041736435.1 Desulfobacterales bacterium
AAAACCAATTGACTTAGAAGAAAGACTTTGAGAACTGTGAAAAACCAGCGTCGCTTCGCTCCGACAAAAACCGGCCGCCTTGCTCCGGAATGGGTGGCCGCCTTCCTTCGGAATCAGTGGCCGGAATCACCGGAATACGCAACCGCTTTACAGTACATGCCGATTCGGGTGCAATTGCAGTTGTAATAGTGGCCCCAGCAGCATGCGTAGGATCTTCCAAATTCTTTCCCGTGCTGAAAATACTTTATCACGGGCTCATCGTGGTGTTCACCTCTTTGCCCCTTTGTCGCGAAAGCCTCAAAGGATGTTCCATTCCCCGTCGCCAATATTGATGAACACCGTCTGTCCAACCATGTATAGGCATCTTCAAATGAATGGTGGAGTTCGACCGTATCTTGATGGGAATTAACCATTTTCAGCTCCTGTCTAATAAAATAGGTTTATCTGACTCAATCACGACTCCACCCTCAGCCAGTCGGTTTCCCTAAGCCGCTTCCAGCTCTCTCCTGATAGCTGTCGGTGAGCATCTCTTTGTACTTGGCGGGTAAGGGTCCATCCTCGGCAAGCCTCCCTTTTGGAACCCAGCCGCTATGGAGGATCTTGTGTTTGATGGCGAAGTCAAGGGCAGCCCGGTCGGCGCCGGTTTGACCCCCCGATACGATCTTATCAAGCATGGGACTGCCTCTTCTGGTACTGCTCCTGGACCTGCTTGAGTTTCTGGAAGAACCTTTGCTCCGAAATCAGACCCTCTTCGATCAGCAGTTGAGTGACCGGATTTGGACTAAAACTTTCTCAAGGATCGCCCACCAGAAGCGCCCTACCCCATGCGAAACCTGAAAGCCGTCCTAAAGCTCCGCTGAACCCTGTGCTTTTTTTTACACCCCTTTCTCAACAGCAGCCTGGCACATCCTAATAATCACGAACTCTGCGGGCTTGAGCGGCGCGAAGCCAACGACAATGTTCACCGTCCCCGAATCAATGTCGTTCTGCGTCACCGTATCGCTATCGCACTTGACGAACCAAGCATCCCGTGGCGAAGCGCCCTGGAAGGCGCCCTGCCGGAACAGGTTGTTCATAAAGGTCCCGACATTCAGCCGGATTTGCGCCCAGACCGGCTCACTGTTGGGCTCGAAGACCACCCACTTTGTGCCCCGGTAGATGCTTTCTTCGATATACAGCGCCAGTCGCCGCACCGGTACGTATTTCCACTCCGAGGCGAGCCGGTTGTCTCCGTGCAGCGTGCGGCTGCCCCAAACCACTATACCTGACGGAAACCTCCTAATACAGTTGATGCCACGGAGGTTGAGGTCTTCATTCCGCCTATTGTCGAGTTGGACAGCAACGCCGGTAGCGCCCTTTAAGTCCGCCTCTAAGCCCGCAGGGGCCCTCCAGACGCCGCGGGCACGATCGGTCCGCGCGTAGACGCCCGCCACGAATCCGCTCGGTGGAAAGCTACGCGTTTGGCCCGCCTGCAACGGGTCCTCGGCTGTCATCCAAGGAAAGTAAAGCGCTGAGTTCATCGCATCGGGTCCGGTGATAGCGGTGTCGGGCTGCAAGTGTATGTCGTCAGCCGTGGCTGTCTCGGCGCTGTCGAGGATACAAAAAGCGCGGCGCTTGCGGCAGTAAGCCTGGAGCGTTGCGACGACGGCGAGTGTCGTCTCGCCCGGAACAACAAGCAGGTTAAAGCCGTCCAGCGCATCGAGCCGGTCGAAGATACCCCCGACACCACCCGATGGGAACTGACACCCAAAGGCGGCGCTGTCCGGTACGAGGACATCGCCGTCCAGCCCGCCGATGAGTGACTGCGGGGCGTTTACAGGCGTGTCGGCCGGCGGGCTGACGGGGTTGCCGATGCGCGCGATCTTCACAATAGCCGACTTGTCGTTAATCACGGCATCAACTGCGCTCGAATCGTTGGAAAAGACCGAAAGATTGTCGAAACTCTCAACTACGGCTGCCTGCCCTCCAAGCGGCTGCCGCCAGATGGCGAACCGAAAGCGTGCAGGATCGTCAACTCGCGTGCGGGTCTCGACCGCGTACTCGTTCGCCCAAGCGCCTGGAGAATGTGCCTCCACCCGCAGCATGCCGTCGATGGTCACCGCAGCCGTTGTTGCGTTGTCCGCGACAAGCCGGACAACATATGCGTCAACCCCACCGTTATCGAAAAAGTGTTTTAAGGCGTAGCCGAGCTGGCTGCGGCCGTCGAGCCCGCCGAAGCACTGCACGAAATCCTCAAATCCAAGGACATGCCGCGCGCGATCGACCGGTCCCCGTGCCGCCCAGCCGATGAACACCGTCGTCGAGGTGCCTGCCCCGGCGATCGTCCGCAGGTCGCTCGGAATCTTTTCGACGTACACGCCAGGATATGTGTGCTTCACCGTCATCGCCGGCGCCTTCGCGTCATTCACCCTACCCTTATCAGGCTGGAAGAGCTGCTATTTTTGAACTCGTGGCGGGTCAATTCCTATAGGTGTAGCTATCGCACGTTGCCCGTGCCAGTCCCCTGAGCATGCAGTATGGCATGCGGGATCTGCGCCCCCGTCATCGCGAGATGCACGACTGCGTCGTTGAGTCACGCTTCGTCCATCGCGTAACCGAGGGGGGCAACCCCCAGAGCTTTCGGCGTTCCTCCAGACTTGGCGGCGGAAACTCGAAAAGCATGTCCCCACATCCGGTGCAAGCGGAATCGTTGCTTTCCCACAGGTTTGTGGCCGGAAACACAAGGCCCCGGCAGTCCTTGATCTGTCGTAGCAAAAAATTGGCTTTGAGATTGACGCAGCGGTCGCAGCCGTCATTTACGCCCATGTGCTTGCCGAAGGATGGTCGGCCTCGTCGAAAAAAAGGACGACATCGCTCCCATACGCCATGTCGAAGACGCACCGCAAGGTTCTTTTCCGTCTCCCCGATGTACTTGTTCACCACCGCGGTGAGCTCAACGTGGGGGCGGAGGCGGTCCTCGAGTCCACTCGAATGCGTGAGCACGGCCGGGCGCGGTCAATTTCACCGTCGAATTGAGAAACTGACCTTTCGGGCCAACACGAGTGGTGCCTAAAGCGCCTGTTGATCTTTAATCCCTCGCTGCCCCTATATCTGAAGTAGTTCGCTTTCGCACTCTCCAAGTCCAGCTGGAGGGATGTAGTAGGCTTTTACTTCAGTCCCCTGGTTTTTCAGTCTTGCCGTGAAGCTGCCATTAGACACCTTGGTCTCCTGGTAGGTGTAGGTCGAGGCCTTTCTCCCGGTGGATACGCGCAGGAGGACCTTGCCACCCTTGACGGGGGCGTTGTCGTCGACAGTAACAACGCGGCCGCCCACCGTTGGCTTATCCGCCTTGAGACGATCAAACTTCGTCGCGCGGCCTGTGGTAACTTGAGCTTGCAAACCGCCCAAAACCTGAATGGCGTGGCGGGGTCGATCGCGAGGGTCTTCGATAAAAGCCGTCGCACCGACGTTGTTGGGCACCCGCTGCAGGTTCTTATACTTGTCTCGTAAAGGGGGCGGATAAACGTCATTTTTCAGGTTGTCGGGGGCATATTCGAACATCATTCCGACCTTTCTAGTTTCACCAGGATCAAGATACAGCCATGAGTGCTCTAAATAGGTGCGATAGAGCGGATGGCTGTGCCCAGCCGTAATCCAAATCCTTGCCCGAATCGGATACGGGTTGCCTACTTCAACGGAGGTAATTTCTCGCGATGGCGGGGATGCGCTCGCCGAGATAAACCGATCGTAGTTGGACTGCGCGAGGTTGTTGAGCTCGGTCATTTCCACTACCGATGGATTTGACGGAAGTTGATAAAGCGGTATGCGCACAACGATGCAGTAGTGCCCTTCGCTTGGCGGTACCCAGGTGGCGCTGAAGTCGACTGCGGCGCCCTTTGGAATGTCTTTCTGATCAAAGCCAAAAAACGTTTCAGGGGCGCCGCCGACATTGAAGTTTTTGACGTAGAAGTTCACGCGCACCGCTGGTGCATCAAGTCCACCGTTATTTTTGACCTTGGCAATTACGGTATTGGTGTTGCCCAGCCACGGAACGTTGAACCAGGCGGCATCGGCCTGGTTCTTCGCATTGCGGATTTCGATATCCGGGCTTTGCCACTGCCGGTCCGGGCCCGCAGGCCAGGGCCGAATGGATGGATCCGGGCGGCTGTTCACCCCATAGCGGATGCGCACATCGGCTTTGTTGGCATCAATGCCGCTGACGTCGACACGAAAATCGGTCGGGTACACGGGGTCGGTAGTATCCGTCTCTTCGTAATCTTGCCCATTTCCCAGCACGGCCCCGTCACCATCGATGTCATTGTTGAGCAGCAAGATAGCAGGACGCGAGATCGGCGGCGTATAGGGTGCTGAGACCACATCGGTACCTAGCACCCGGCTATCGGTCGGCAGGTTGCGGTCTCCTATTTGAGGGGTCTGCCCGGTCCGGTATTCAAGGTAATAGTTCCAGCCATCGGCGAGCCGAATCTCTATTCCGCTGCTGCGCCCTGCAGGGGGGACTCCGAGTTCGATCGGATGCAAGGCAAAGCTCTGATCGACCGGGGCCGCCATGGATTGGAAGTTGAAGGTCTGGATCCAACCCCCCTGGACCCAGCCAAGCATCATACGATGGGCGATGGAAAAGTGTGGAAAAGAATCGTCATCGTGCATCATTTCCCACGCGCCCGGATTACGTCCGGGAACGCTAGGCGTGTACTGATCGCCGAGCCCCAGGTTGTGCCCAAGCTCATGGGAGAAGGTCTCGTATATCTCTCTGGCGTCGGTGGTACCCCATTCGTTTGGCATGGAGATCCAACCCATGTTTTTGTTGCCTTCCGCCGTCGTGTATGGACCCCAGTTCCCGATGGATGCATACGGCCAAGCAGACTTCATCGGCGGCCCGGCAACCGATTGCGAGACGCACAACAGCGTATCGAAATTATTGAAGTTGATGAGCCCGTCCCCGGCTGTGACGCAGGCCTGGATATAGGCCCCCTTCGGGGAACCGTCGCTGTTAAAGTAATCATCCCACGCGTTGGCCAATTGGACAGGCCCGTACACCTGGGCGGACAGATCGAAGGTGTTGGGTGGGGAGTAGGACACTTCCTGGTAAAAAGTGCGGCTGCTGCGGTTAACGCCGCCCTGGGTCACGCCATTGATTATTTCGTCCATCCAACGGTTGCGATGCCCCTGCAGGTCGGTGGCGTTGGTCGTGAAACGTTCCGAGCTAGTATCCACCAACAGGATGGCTATGCGCCGTGTACCTGTGGCGGGGGCTACATTCAAATTCTGAGGCCCAGCCGGCCCGCCTCCCCATGCCGAGCCCGAGCTGTAATTGCCGACAACCCCTGTAAACCATCGGCTATATCCCGCGTCTTCGGCCGCCCAAAGCGTATCTATTGCAAACTTCACCGTTGCGAGGATCTTATTCGTCTTGGAGTGGACAGTCTTTAACTCATAAACTCCTGGTTCAAAGCCAACGAGAAGCATGATGTGAGGCCTTTTGAGATTGAATAACCTATCCCGGCTAAGTGAAATTAGCCCTGCCTTTGCACCAGCGGGGATTTCAAAACGCAAGTCATCAAACTTCACCCTCGCCGTAGGTGCAATCACGACTGGAATACGATGATAGGAGCCTACGAAGAGAGGCCCTTTGGGCATAAGCAATCTTACTACTGGTCGTTTAAGTAGACTAGGCATGGTTCGACCTCCTTTTTGGTAGGAGTTATGTTGGGTATACTGCAGCGTCAATCTGAATGGCATTCGCCATGAGCAGTTCCTTGAAGCTGACCAATTCCTGTGGATCGAGTTTTTTTGCCATCCCCTGCCCTACTCCTTGGTATCGCTTTTATAGTTATTGGCCATAAAGCACGACTCCCTACTGCCGCTATGTGGGCAATGATTTCTCGAGCTCTGCGATCATTTGATCAATTTCAGCAATCATCTCCGGTGGCGAGTCCTTGCTGAATTTGCTCTGCAAGCTGCCCAATTCTTGGAGCTCGCCAAGCTGTTCCATGTCTCCCGACCTCCGGATACGCAACTTCTCCGCGCGCATGTAAAGAATGGGCAGGCACCACCGCTTGTGTGCCGCGGCAGCCTCTATTGGCGGCCCGCCCTGCCGGAGAGCCAGCCGATCTCGAGGTGCCCTCAGCAGTGCCGGCCAGTTGGGAGTCTCGGCCTGAGGGCTGGAGAGGGTCCGGTGGAGTTCCTTAAAAAGTTCCTGATAGAAGGCCCTCGTAAAGAGATTGGCATCTTTAGCATCTATAGCTTCCCGCATACCCACCACCACCGGCACCCCGCTCCCTGCGATGGCCATGGCCAGTGATGGGCTGTCAGGCACCGGGGCAGCTCCCTCACAGGCATTCAAGGTAACAAGTAGCAAGTAGCGCGAGACCCTCTTGATGTGGTCCTGGCTGAGGTAAATGGGCCTGTCACCCAAATCATGCGTGGCCTGGGTGGCTACCTCCAAATAAGCTGCCGGCTTCGTGGTGCCGTGACAGAAGAAGTGGAGCACCGAAGGTTCAAAATGATTGATGATGTTCATCAAATCCACACTGTCCCCGTCAATTCTGGCAACCTCTACACGGGAGTCATGGGCGTCGCCGATCATATTGAACAAATTGGTGCGACCCACCAGCACCTGCAATTTAAAATCTATCGAAGATTCACTGAATGTCTTATAAAGGGCCTGCCACTCCGCCTCCTCGTCGACTTGACGATCTGCGGCCGAAATAACTGCGGTAACTCTCAACGGAACTTTGCAAAGCCTTTCAATCACACCGATAGCAGCATCAGGCATCGTAACGCGCACGATGGGCGAGCGGTCATCCAATGCGAGGAAACGGTGGTTCGGGACAAATAGCGCCTCAAAAGGGAGCACTTCAGCGGCATGCGTCGTCATCTGGATAAAAATAGGGCATGGTTCATCGAGTTTAGCGTTTGGTATCATATTCAGCGCCGCCTTAACCCCGGGATGAGCGGACAGCCTATTGTAGATGGCTGTGCCGACATCCCTAACGAGGCTGCCTGTCAGGCCCTCGTTGTCCAGTTTCTGTGAGGCCAGATCCGTGAAGGGCGGAACCGAGACATTGCAGTCCAGTTCCTCAAGGATATTAGCCTGTGGGACATTGGCCGGCTCACTGAGGCGGAACAGTACCCGGGGATTTATAAGACCTTGCTGTTCGATATGAATCGTTGTGCGTGACATCAATCCTGCTCCTTTAAATATTTGTTTTGCAATTCGGAGAGGAAGCGCAGCGCTTTTTCTGCACCTCGTGCGACGGCCCCTTCTTGGCCCCTGAGTTCGATCCAAGCCTGCTCGACCGCTAACTGATTGGTACGCGCCCAGCTGAGCTCAGCCGACGATTTAGGGCTTCGTTTCGGCATCGCTGTTGCTTCTGCGGAATCAGGCTCACGATCTTTTAAGCGAATCGTCGATCGCGCCAACTGCTGCCTGGTTGCTTGCAGCCACTCATGGCCAGGGCTTTTGGTACTCAGTGTGGGAGATTCAAGGAAAGGTGCCTCGGCATGGCGTTCCAGCCGTCGCGGGTGGCAGTAGAGCATGAGCTCGCCCCTTCCGGGTGGCGGGGCATAATTTTCCCAGAACAGGAAGCGATACGCTTGGGCCACGGCGTCGATGGGATCCCGAGCTTCGTACAGCATGACCGGCCCTGGCCGGGTCCAGGCCAGCTCATCGGCCAGCATTCTTAGACCCAGCGACCAGATACCCCCATACGGTGCTCCAAAAGCAACGGACCCGGCGCCAAGATCGCCCAGAAACGTACAAAGCTCGCGACTGGCGACAAAGTGCGACCACCTCTCGTCCATGTTGTCGATGGGTGAACGGGCGAGAGCGATGGAACCATGCTCGGAATTGAAAAAACCGGGGCATATAAAATGCACGGCGTCAATGCTGCGACCGCCGAGTTCAGTCTCAATCCACCGCAGCCAGGGGCTTTGTAGCCTATCGGACTCCGAGATCTCTGAGCCGCCACTGCCGAATTGCCCCGCCCGTTCAGGGTTATAAACGCTGACTCGGTGAGGAAGCGTCTCCCCTCCATGGGCAAATCGCGCCCGTAACGAATGAAAGGCGTCTCTGTCGGAAAACACGTGAATATCCGTGCCCTGAACCACCGCCTGCTGAATGCGCTCGATAAGACTTATTGTGAAGTCAGCCACCGGATAGAATTCCTTGGCGGCTGGGGCACTAGCGCAGATAACTATCTCGAGCGGTCCCTCGATGAAGGCGGGGTCTACCAGGAAGTTAGGAATGCGAAGAATGGCACCGGGAATCACCGGCGCCAGCAATCGCTCCCATGGAACCACGGCGAGGAAGCCGGCCGAGCGATCAATCTGCAGCCAGACGGCCTCCAGGTCGGTACGGCCGGAAAGCGCGTCGGCCAGTTTTTGGATGTGATGCCGGGGGAGTCGGAACTCGACGTTCTGGTAGGCGCGAACCGATAGGCGTTCATTGATGCCAATTTCGGCGGCGGGAACGGATACCTCTTCTAACTTATCCCGGCCGTAGTAAGCCCGGATTTGAACAAAAGGTTCGCGTTTCACAAATTGCATTGAAAAACGCAGGGCTGGTAGGCGATACTCATCTCGGATTGTACCGGCCATGACAATACTCCTTTGCAAGATTATGGCGGCGTGACTGCCGGATCGCCCAACAGTATGAAGCCTCGGTAGTCATAGAAGCCAACCCATTTGCGGCCGGCCTCCCGGGCCGTTGCAATGTTGCCCGCGTTTTGAGAGGCCCACGCCAAGGAGCCGGCGATCTGAGCACCCACACTGCGGGCGTTCTCCCGCATGGTTTCCAAGGCACGACCCACGGTGGCCGATTCCTGTCGCAACCAGGACGTGAAGTCGCGAAAAGGCGCGATACCGGCCATGCCGAACGAGGATTGAAAAGCCACTGCGCTCACCCTGTCCACGTGGCCAACAAAGGCTACCGGCCCCTTGGGAGACCCGAGGAGCTGCCTGGGCAGCGCAGCAACCCTGGCGCCCATCCCAACGCCCGCATCACTATCTCCCACAAGAAAGCCGAGCGTGCTGCGTTCAGGCACCCCGGCGCTAAAACAGGCAAACGCGAAAATGATGGAGCCGTGACCACAGCGCTCAGCTTTGTGAACCAGTTTGGCAGACACCAGCTCATCCTCGGCCCGACCGCGGTAGGCAGCGTCGGTGAGCGCCCCCCATCGTTGGGGGTCGGCGGGAAATTCAACGCCGTGGGAGGCCGTGAAGACGATTTTGGGTGCTGACTCTGCGGCAAGCGCCGCCATCAGGCTGTCCGCGGTGGCATCGCTGCCGTAAAGCTCGGTCACGCCCCCAGGGATGGTCTTGGACAATTTAACGACTAGATGGTCGTGGGAAATTCGGGTTTCATTTTGATTGTTGAGGGAATAAAAAAGCGGCTTGGCTGCCAATTCGATTTCGCCGCGTTCGTAGGCAACCACCTTATCCGCATACCGCCGGCAGGCGGCCCAGGAGAAGGGAGCATCGGGGGCATCGCTCACGTCCAGGCGGCCGGCGATCAAGCGCAAATCAAGCTCATGCTGAAGCTCAAAAGGAAAGCGGTCCACCCCCCCCACCAGTAACAGGTAGTGGGGGCTTTCGTCACCCATAGCCCGCTTTAGGCGACGCAACCAAGACTCCGGTGTTCCGCTGGCGGAAGGGCCCACGATAACGATACCGTCTTTCCAGAGATAATTCTGGCCGCGGCGATGAGCGATAAGCGGCGCCAGCGTGTCGGTGGCGATACCCTTGTCCTGCTCGAGAACTACTGCCGCCCACTTTCCAATCACGGGGTTGGCCGGGTCCTCCCCAGGAGGCGGCGCCAAGGTTTTGGGACCCAGAGGCTTAGGCGTGCCGGTCGGCGCTGCCATTTTCTTGAGATTTTCCGGGCGCACCTCCAGCAGCGTGGCACCCGCAGCGCCTTCCCGCCATCCCGCCGTGTAAATAATGTCCACCACGGTCTCTGGCATCAGTCCTCCTCGAGTTTTCTTGCTTGGCCGACCTTGCCGCTGATGTGGTGGCTCTGCACCTCGACCGGTGCACCATTTTTTAATTGGGCGAGCACAAAGCCATAGTCGTTAAAATCCGATTCTTCCGAATAGCTATAGGAGCCGATGTCGTCCACATGGATGAAATGGATTGCAGACTTGATATTGAGGTCCCACTTTTCAGCCGCATTTTCGGCAAAAAGCACTTCTGCAGGGCTTGCTTCGCGTTCCAAATCCCCTAACGCTGCGCTCAGCGCGGTCCGAGCGGTTTTTTCGTCCTTGGCATCGAGTAGCTTTGTCAACGCCTCATAATTTGCGCTCTCCAGATGATCGATGATGTCATCCACCAATTGGCTGTCCCCGACCTCGCCACGCTGGGTATATCGAATTGTGGACGGCTCAGTCTTGAAGAGGTCGCCGCCATCAAAATAGCTGTCGACCCAGTTTTCGTTGTCATGGCCCATAATCACGGCCCAAACGTGGTATTCTAGCATTGTTTGCAGTAGATCCTTAACCGGATGTTGCTCCATCCCGCCATCCGCCGGGGCCATCCACTCCTGCTGCCAGCTAGTGCGGCCGTGCCTGAGTGCGTAGGAAAGATAGGCCTTCAGAATAGGCCATTTTCGATCAAATTCGTAAGGGCGGATGCGATGGTAATGACCCAAATTCAATCCTTCGCTGCCGCCACGCGGATCGTGATGCATGAGCATGACCTTGTGCTGACCCTTGTGGGTCTCGAACTCCCTCTTGACCCATTGCAATTGATCTATACACATCCAGCCACCCCAATTGGCGACAATCGCGTGATATCCCAGGCGCTGCGTGCGGGTCAGTTCAAAAGTATTGTTGCAGAGGTATCGGGTTTTCGCCCAGTTGAACCCGAAATAAAGAGGGCCAAACGTACGACAGAAGTGGTGCAGACCGTCGTATTCGGTGGTGTTCAGGGCATCGGGGCCAGTAAAAACATCGGTGGGCTTGCCTGCGCCGTATTTGTTGTAGGCTGACATACCGTCATGATTGCCCGGCACCACCAGCACGGGATGGCGTAGGTTGCGCAACAGTTCGTGGGAAAGCCGGTACTCGTTTTCATAATAATGGGTCACTGGGCCTTTACTCACGCCCGCCGCAAGCTTGATAAGGTTTTTGGGGCTCTTCACTCCGTTGTCACAGATATCGCCGATGATGGATATCCACGCTACATCAAGGGAGTTGACACGCTTAATGAATTTTTCTAAACAAATGTGATTGTCGACGTGGTATTGGGAGTCACCGCAGAAAATCACTTTTTCGCTACCGGTGATGCTCTGATAGCGGCGTACAGCGTTGTATTGGGTTTCTTCGATGCTGCCTATAGCGGCGCAAAGATCAAAAAGCGCAAAGGGGGCAGCATCCATTCGCAACCGGAATCGGAAGAGCTTGCGGATGCCGTCATGGCTGTCTTTTATCAGCTCGGGGGCACCCTCGCCATTAAGCCCAAACGCAGCGCCTTGTTGTCCGTGGCGGTCAACCAGTTTAAAGCCGATACCCGTGGGGTCGATGCCGTCGGGCAGGCTCATTAGGACCTCGAGTTGCTGGTCGGGGCCGAGCAAGGCCGGGCAACCTAATGTCGGGTAATGCACATAGTCAATAAACGGCGTAATCGTCAGTTTCTGTGGGTTGTTGGATGCGTCCGCGTAAAAGAGTTGCTCGTCTGGAATCGGAAGCTCAGATGCCATGGGATGCCTTCCTTTCTTCCTGAGAGGCGCCTTCGTTGTTGGTCCGAATTGCCGGCCAGTGTATGGTTTTCAAATCACCCTTAGGCCACTGCTTCTTTGACCTGATCAGGGCCAAGATACAAGCGTGCCCCAGAGACCACTGCTCGAGGTGGAATCAAACGCCTGATCCTTCAGGGAAGACCTTTGGCGATCTGCAAATAGAAATCGTGGATGCGCTTGAGCAACTGGCTATCGCTTTCGCCCGCGTATAACTGGGCGGGCTCCCACCAGCCCAACTCGTTCAGATGATCGGTTTCGGGGATAACCCCTTTAAAATACCGATCGTGCCACATGGCCGACCTCACCGATACCAAACCGTCATTCTCTCCTTCGGATTTTTCAATGATGTAAAAAGGCAATTTGAGCGCAGCGAGAACCCCCCAGAACTTCTGCTTTCCGGCATAGGATTGGAACAAAATTTTTTCCCCGGCCTCCTCCTCAAAGGCGGTGACGGCGGGAGACTGGTTAAAGGCTTTGCACCTGTCGGTCCGCAGATCCTCAAGGGCCTTCAGATCAAGCCCAAGATCTCTGGCAGCCGGGATCACAAGAGGAAGGTGGTCTGTCCCCCAATCGGCGAAAGGCGAACCCTCGTGCGGGGTAGAAATAGTGGTCAACGAGGCAATGCGCTCGTGGATCCTGTTTGAAGTTCTTCCGTTGAACAGCATGTGGCGACTGTCTAAGCCGCCCATGCTGTGAGCGATGATGTTTACCTTCTGGGCCCCCTTCTTTTTCAAAACCGCATCAATGCTCTTTTTCAAGTCCTGCGACCGGGTTTCGAGGCCGGCCGCCCAGCCGACATTGGAATGATATACGCAGAACCCTTGGACCTTCAGCATCGTGCGAATGCCGCGGAAATAGTGTAAGTGATCCATTTTGGGGTCGTCATTGTTGTCGAGGTTGAGGATCTCGTTGCTTAGCTTGTCGAATCGGCAGACCCCGTGCGCCAGAATTATTGGAAACGTCATTGGCCTCTTTCCTTTCAGGGCTAAAGTCAATGACATCAATGGTGATGCTGGATAAAAAGTACATCCAGATCGAGAAGGCGATCTGCCTTAAATTAAAGCGTCGCGCCATAGGACTCTGCAAAAAACCCGTCATTGATATATGCCGGGCTAGCGTACCCGAATCCCTTGTCGCCCCATGCCGTTCCCCAACTATTACGAATAATGAACCGGTCTGCGGTGTACCCAACAATGCAGACGGCATGACCGCCACGAACGGTTGCCGGTTGAAATTGGTCAAGTTTGCCTTTGGTTGATGCGGCGTTGTCCCAGGTCGCATCAACGCCCACTCCCGCCAGGATTGGACCGCTGTTTGCTATCCATGATTTCCACTGCGGCAGGTTTTTTCTTAAATTAAAGTAGTTCGCGGCACGTCTCGTTGAAGCTGCTGCGTACAAATCATTCTCCGACCCAACATACATCAGCGTGTTGATTTTGAAGGGGAGCATTGAATCAACGACCACGCCATACTTTCGCGCGATGTCCATTGCGGCTTTTAAACTTGTCCCCGCCTCCTCAATAAAAGTCTCCGGGCGCGCCATAAACTCATCTGTTTCTTTCGACGCCATCCAAACGAATCTTGGGGAGAGTAGCTGACCCTTGTCAAGCCGTCCGGCTTTCACCAGGAGGTATCGCATCAGCCCATCGGCCGTGGCCCATCCGACGCAGGATCCCGTGGAGCCCTGATCGCCCACTGCCCACCAAGCCTGCCGCAGATCTACTTTTGAAGGAAGCGCCGCCGGCGCTCTAAGAGCACCAGCTGTCAACGCTTGGTCGACACTCCAGTCGCCTTCCGTGTCGCGGGAAGGTATCAAGTTGCATATACGGTCACTAAAACGTCCTGAAACTTTCGTTCTACGTTTCTTGGCCATAGTAGACCTCCTTTGTTGATGTTTTTGTTTTTGATACATTAGCCAACCCCTTCAGCAAGTCCACAAGCGAAACAAAGTGTATAGATGAGCTCTTCTTAGCCTCGCGGTGCCCTATAGAGTCTCTGAGTCATAAAAATGCCCGCGCGCTGCAACTGAAGGCCTGCAGTATGAGTGGGAAAGCAAACGCATTGCATTCAATAATCGGAATCGCCCTTGAATAAACTACTCTTCCAGGGGCGTAAGTGTGGAAATTTTAAAACGAAGGGTTTTCATTTGGGCACCGCTTTTCCAGTTGGGTTTCCCCAAAAAACATGCGGTGAAGTCGGAATGATCGAATACAGAACGATGCAGGACCGGGTCGCCCTCAGATGGATATTACCGTTTCGGCCCGGGGAAGGGACTTTAACTATAGATACCTATATCGTATTTCATTAATTCATTTCAAGCAAAATTTGGGTGGCAATGCGCAATAATATTAAAGGTGACGCCCTACCCTGCTCTTTATCATAGCGGTGGTTCTTAGCCAAAAACTACCAACAGGTTCCCGATAGTCCAAAATCACCGTCTGTGTCCTTGCTTTCCGGCGGCCACTACACTGTTCCCCACCACGAGATCGTCTAACCTGGGGCCTCTCAGGGGGTCGCTTTTCCTGCGGCCCTTAGTTGGTTGCGGACGTCATCGGCCCTTTTAGTTTCTCCAGCATCTGAACTACCGACTCGTGGGGTATGCGGATACTATCCTTTTTCCGTACCCTTACTCTCACTGAATTCATAAGCCCCTCAGATAGCCAGTAGCTCATCTATGCCCAAAACCAGATTGAATCCATCCATGCACTTTATCTGCTCAATCTTTAAATGATTGAACCTTTTTTGTATTTTCGATCGTGGATCGTCTCTCCACGTCTACGCTGCACTCAAGCAGCACCTCCATGATGCTCACTGCTGGTCCAAGGTCGAGAAGCCAGCGCACAGTTCGCCAGATGTCGCTCGGCTGAATAATTTTATCTGCAGGGTGTGGGCAACCTCCCCGGGTGGCCATTTCCGTATTTACCCAGCCGGGACAAATCGTCGTTACCTTAATCCCTTCTGCAGCTAATTCTCTGTAAACGACCTCACTTAAACCGACTAAACCAAACTTGGAGGCTGCATAACCACCTTTCCCTACAATCCCAACTTTTCCATTTCGAGAGGCAATGTTGATAATATAGCCACTTCTTTGTTTGCGCATAATAGGAACTACGTGCTTCATGAAAACGAAAGGGCCCTTAAGATTGACAGCCAGCAATCGATCGAATTCATCGACATCTAAATCAAGACTACCCGCCCCGCCCCGCCCTGCACTATTCAAAAGAACGTCTATTCTACGAAATCTATTTTCAACATCCTGAACTACCTGTTCGACCTGTTGATCATCTGCGACATCTACAGGGTAATAAACAGGCCGTCTTTTCGAAGTTAGCAAAAGGTCGCTGCTGATTCTTTCGGCAACCTTTTTAAGCTGTCCTTCGCTCCTTGCACCCAAGACTACTTGGTAGCCATCTTCAGCTAGTCCGAAGGCAAGATTCTCACCGATTCCACTACTTGCGCCGGTCACCAATGCGACTGGACTATCCGCCATTTATTTAATCCCTCTCCTTAAAGCTTTGTTAATTCCAGCCGGTCGGAGTTAAAAATATTGTGACTTCTATCTGTCAGCCCTGCCCAGCAGTTCCAGAGTAGCAGCGGTGAAGCAACGCAGCCCCACGGCCAGTGCCGGTTCGACCGCAGGTGAAAAAGTTGGCGTGTGAAGCCGTGGTAATCGGGCAGGATCGGCTTGAAGCTTAGCAAAAATATCAGGCTCGGTGACTCCCAGAAAAAAAAGTGCCAATGGGAGCGGCGGGTCTACGCCGAAGCGACTGAAATCCTCGCTACCGAGTAGAGGCTTGCAAGTTTTTACTCGACCATTGCCAAGCCAATCTTCAAAGATCCTGGTCAACCGCACGCACAATCCAGGGTCATTGGCTACCGATGGGGTGAGGACGGCGGATCGCTCCACCTGGGGCAGATAATCCGGCCCCAATCCGGCCGCCTGGGCGAGGCCATTGGCCGTTTCCGTTACGGCCGCCACCAAACGTTCCAAACTATCACGCCCCTGGGACCGTAGCGAGAGTTCAAGGACGACCTTCTCGGCTATGGTGTTTCTGCTTGTTCCCCCTTCTACCCTGCCCACGTGGATGACTGCTGTCTCTCTGGGGTCGAATCGCCGGCTCACAATTGCCTGCAGCGCCATTATGAATTGGGCCGCCAAAACGACCGGATCTGTTCCAAGGTGGGGTGCTGCACCATGCCCTGACCGGCCTTTGATAATCACGTCGAGTGACTGACAAGAGGTGGTTACGTAGCCCGGGCCGATTGAGATGGTACCCGCAGGGAGTTGCGGGTCGACATGAAGGGCCAGGGCACAGCTCGGGCGGGGGAAACGGCTGAAAAATCCATCCTGCAGCATCAGGCGGGCCCCACCGATCGCCTCCTCGGCAGGTTGCGCCACCATCAACAGAGATCCATTCCACCTATCCCTAAAACCGGAAACGACTCGGGCTGTCCCCACTAAATTGGTCATGTGGAGGTCGTGCCCGCAAGCATGCATGATTGGGGTTGATTGCCCCTGAGGCCCGATGGCAGTTTCCAGGCTGGCGTAGGGTAAGCCGGTCTCCTCTTGGATAGGCAAGGCGTCCATGTCCGCCCGCAGCATCAGTACCGGACCAGGGCCGTTCTCGAGGACTCCCACAACCCCATGCCCGCCTACCCCGGTAGTTACCTTACAGCCGGCAGCGGATAGTTCCTCGGCTACCCGGCGTGCGGTGTGGGCCTCCTGCCCGGAGAGTTCTGGGTGAGCGTGGAGATGCCTGTACAGGTTCAAGAGTGCGGGCACCTGGGCCTCGATCTCTTGCAGGACCTTTCTCTTGAGATCAGAGGAGATGATCATATCTCGAGCCCCGCTTCCCTTGCGTCCCCCCCGAAAGCAGATACCGGCAACGGGATCAAGGGCGGCCGGAGGTTAAGAGGCTTCAGATTTTCACGCGGCACCCCACCCGAGCGTAACAGTTCAGCGGCAATGCCCTCGCACCCCCGACCTTGGCAGGGACCCATTCCCAGACGGGTCGGCTTTAAAGCAGTGAGATCCTGTTCACCCAATCTCATCCGCGTTACAAGTTCCCCAGCCGTGACGCCCTCGCAGCGACAGACCACGGTTTCAGGGGTAGTTGCTCGATAATGGCCATCCTGGGGCGTGAAGACATTATGGTACTGCAACAGGTACGTTTCTATTTTGCGTTTGGCGCGCGCATACTTGTGGCTGAACTCATCGAGTTGTTTGCAGTCAGTACGGTTTAGACTCCATGCCGCGTGAAGGCCCGCCAAGCGGCCTTGGACCTCCGACCAATCAGCCCCACCTACTCCGGCGCCATCGCCCGCCAGGTAGACGCCCGGTTGAGAACTCTGGCCCCAATAATCGGTTTTGGATGTGAAGCAACGCCTTTCCCAATCGTATTCGGTAAGACAACCGATCAGACGCCCCAGTCGAACCGAAGGCTGCAGACCGAACCCGATTCCCACCACATCGACAGGCAGACTTCTCTCCGATCCGGGCATTGGTTCGCCCTTACCGTCCAAGCGGACCAAGGTGGCTTCGCGCACGCGGTCATCCCCGAACAAACGCTTCAGCCCCCAGCCGAATTGCGGCTTCACGCCTTTCAAAAGCAGCTCTTGAAGGTAGCTGAAGCTCTCCGGTATCAGCCGCGGCCAACTCAGCATCCCAGGCCCAAGACTCGCCCATTTTAGAAAAGGCGCGGCTTCGTACCATCCTGCCAGGCGAACGCCCGCTCGTGCCAGAGCGGCACCCGTGCCGACCAGAAGTGGCCCGGAGCCAGCCAGCAGTACCAACCCGCGAGGCACGATGCCCTGGCTGGAAATCATCTTCTGCAAGCCGCCGATGGTGAAGACACCCGGCAACGTCCACCCCGGGCACGGGATGACCCGCTCTTGAGCCCCTTCGCAAATTACGAGTTTTTCGTACTTCACCTCGAAATTACACCCGCCGTGTTGGACGCTCAGTAATCCTGGCGCAAAAGCCCCCCACACAACTGCCCCCTGGAATAACCTCAAAGAGGACCCTGATTGCCCCAGCTCCTTCAGCAGGGCCTCCCCGATCCGGTGGCGCGAGGGCGCAGGGCCCGTTGGCAAGCGGAACCTCTCCGGCGGCTGCCGGTATACCTGCCCGCCTGGGGATGGCGCCTGATCGATCAACGCGGTTGCGACCCCGGCTCGCCCAAGTTCAATGGCTGCTGCCATCCCTGCCGGGCCCATCCCTACAACTACCGCTTGAAAGCGATGGGTCATGGCCGAGGCTCCCCTTTAGCCACCTTCCTCGACTTCACCTTCATGCCCGGGCTCACCGTGGTTTGGCAGGCACGCACGCCGCTTACCCCGTCGATGGTCATCAGACAACTGCAGCACTGGCCGATGTTGCAGAAAACACCCAGGGGACGACCATCATGGATTTGGCAGGAGAAAATTCCCGCTGCCAAGAGCGCCGTTCCCACAGTCTCACCGGCAAAGGCGGCAACTGGTCGGCCATCCACTTCGATCTCAAGGGGTATGCCTCGCTGCACATTTTCCAACCGGAAAAAACCAAGATTTTCTTTCATAAAGCGCTGGTATGTTCCTATCCGTTAAGCCCTTTTCTCACCGGCACCGAACCGTGACCACGCGAAAGCCGAGAGATCCAAGCTCGGCCGACCGTTGGTTATCCACTCTCCAAATAGCTCGCCCACCACCGGCCCCAGACAGAACCCGTGCCCAGAGAATCCGGAAGCCACCCATAGTCCAGCAATCCCTGGAACTTTATCCAAAATAGGTATGCCATCGGCTGTCCAAGTGGTAATCCCGGCAAAGCCACGAATAATTTGTAAATTGGCCAGGAAAGGAAATGCCTCCGGAAAGTCCCGGCCAACATCTTCGAAGCTGGACAGGGTCTGGCTGGTTTCCAACTCGACGATCGGCACGCCGCGCACACCGAGATGGAGGTTGCCGTCCTTGGCCTGGCGCAGATAGCCTTTGTCGAAACTGACGAACTCCCGTATGACAGGCGACAGCGGTTCTGTAACGAGGATTTGGGATTTCCGGAAGGTCACGGGGAATTCCAGCCCGATGGTCTGCAGAAGCCCACGGGCCCAAGGGCCAGCCGCGTTCACGGCCACGTGGCAACGGAAATGATGCCGGGACCCTCGCACTCCGCTCAGGCGCCCTGCCGCGGTATCGAGGTCTTGGATTTCCTCATGGCCATACACCTCAACACCAGCCCGCAATAGCGCATGGGCCAAGGCCCGGCCTAAAAGAAGAGGGTTGGCGGTCCCATCGCTGGGACAGAAGGTGCCACCCCAGAGTTCGATATTCCCGGATAGGACCGGAAGCCGCCCCCTCACCTGCTGCGGGGTCAGGAGGTGCACTTCAAGACCCAGCGCTCTTTCCCGTTCCACTCGAGCTGTGTCTTCTTCATGCAGCTGCCGGGTTCGGTGCAGACGCAAGCTGCCGCCTTGGAAATATTCGATGTCTTCACCAAGTTCTTCGGAAAGTCCTTGCCAAAGCCGCACCGATTCCATGGCCATCGGCATTTCAGCTTTGTTACGGAATTGCTGGCGCACGCCACCGCCGCTGCGGCCACTGGCTTCACGGAAAAGAGACCCTTTGTCGGCAAGGCATACTTTGATGCCCTTTTGGCCCAAGCGCAGGGCGATGAAGCATCCGGTGATACCCCCTCCGATCACCAGGACATCGCAATCGACTGCCTGCAGGTCACTCACCTTTCAACTCCTTCAGGGCGGCAAACAGCCCTTCCGCCCCCGTCTTTCTCAACTCCAGGACCGCTTGGACGACGGCCTCCGCCTTCTTGCGCTCCGCAATCATGCCGGACAATCGATAGAATTTAGATGCCAGCTCTTCGGCCGAAAGGGGGTTTGCGGGATCGCCCCGCGGGTGCTGCACTTGTTGGGAGAAGGTCCCTTTCGCGGTATGGACAACCAGGCGTGCCCCCGCTCGAGCCGGGAATTCAGCTTCTATCGCAGGGTCATGGTGTAGGCTAACCTTTCGAGCGAAAGCCGCGAGCTGAGGGCGGCCCAAAAGATCAGCCGACATGGGTAAGAGAGCCTGGGGCCCGTCTAAAGCCACCACTGCGAGGCAAAAAGGCAGTGAAAATTGGGCTTGCTCCAGACTGGTGGGATCCGGATGGTTGTTGAGGTTGATGGCCCGGTTGAAGGTGAAGACTTCCACCCGTTCCACCTCACTGGGAGAAAGCCCCTGTCCAACGAGAGTTTGCCATGCATCCAAGGCGGCGTGCAGCCACCTGCAGCATGCGTATGGTTTGAAATAGGTTCGAAGGATGGTCCAATCTTCGCCGAAGCCGTCCGTGATGGCCTGACTCCGGTAGTAGCTGGGGTGATCCCAAAGATCCAAAGGTCCTACGAAACCTTGAGCCGCCAAGTCCACGGCTGCCAATCCGGTCAAGGTTCCCCAGGGGATTCCCTCCTTGGTGTGATGGCCCAATCGGCTGTATGCGGAAGCCGACTGCAGGGGCGCGTGGATACCGCTTATGGCCATAGCCTGAGAAAGGACCTCGGGGCCTCTGCCCTCCAGCCAGCAACGAATCGCAGCCGCTCCGAAGCCGCACCAGCGCCCAGTCGAAAACGTGTCCATGGTGGCAGGGTTGCGTGCGGCAGCCGCCCGCACGGCGACCTCGTAGCCGATCACCAATGCAGCCAAGGCATCCCTACCTCTCGAGTGCAGGGCTTGGGCTACTGCAAGTGCCGAAGGCACAAGCGATGCCCCCGGGTGCCCCCCCGCAGCACGGTGGCCGTCATCCAAATCCAGGGCGCTGCCCGCGACTGCGTTACAAAAAGCTGCTCCTAAGGGGGACAGGCTATCGGAAGAGAACCACACATCGGCCGGCCCGCTCGGGAAAAACCCCCGTGCAAAGCCACGTGCCGAGCGCGCGGATGCCTGCCTGAACCCTGCCATGGCTGCACCCAGAAGATCCAGAGCACACCAGGCGGCTTGATCCAATGCCGGGCC
Organism: Desulfobacterales bacterium; assembly: GCA_041736435.1. Classification (GTDB taxonomy): domain Bacteria; phylum Desulfobacterota; class Desulfobacteria; order Desulfobacterales; family SpSt-501; genus SpSt-501. Next base: position 20,711 of record JBGSTS010000005.1, read on the forward strand.
TGGGATGTCCTCCGGTTGCAGAGCACAAACTATGTGAGAAATCTTCTGGGCTGTGGTGGGTTCCATTTGACCGCCTCTATGAGCGCTAATTGTCAGCTCTTGGGGGTGGACTCGTACAAGTGACACGCCACCTCGCCCCCTTCAGCCAGGGGCAACGAACGAGGCTCCTCCTGCCTGCATCGTTCCATGACCTGGGGGCATCGGGGGTGGAAGGAACAGCCGGAAGGAAGTTCGATCGGGCTTGGGACGTCGCCGGCTAGAAGTTTCCTCTGCTTCTTGATTTTGCCGACCATAGGGATGGGTATGGCGGCCATCAGGGCTTGAGTATACGGGTGCCGGGGATTGCGACAAATCTCGCTTTCCTTATTCAGCTCCACCACTTTGCCCAGATACATCACAGCGATGCGGTCGGCTATATGTTCGACCACGCCCAGATCGTGAGAAATGAAAAGGTAGCTTAACCCGAAATCGTCCTTCAAACGATCGAACAGGTTTAGGATCTGAGCCTGGATGCTCACATCCAGAGCTGAGACAGGTTCGTCGCAGACAATCAGCGAAGGATTCAATGCCAGGGCCCTTGCAACTGCTAACCTCTGGCGTTGCCCCCCCGAGAACTCGTGGGGGTAGCGGCTGCTGTGCTCCGGCCGAAGGCCTACCGTCTCCAAAAGCTTGAAGACCCGTTGGCGGCGCTTGCCGGACTTGAGCCCCTCGTATAGCATCAAAGGTTCACCCAGCATGGCTTCGACCGACATGCGCGGATTGAGCGTCGAAAACGGGTCCTGGAAGACCATCTGGAACTGCGGACGTAACCGCCGCAGCTCCTGCTCCGGGATACCGCCGAGGTCAACCCCGTTGAAAACCACCTTCCCTTCGGTCGGCCGCTGGAGAAACACGACACATTTTCCGAGCGTGGTCTTCCCGCAGCCGGATTCTCCCACCAGCCCCAAAGATTCGCCCGGACGAATGGTAAATGACACCCCGTTGACGGCATGCACATGCCCCACCGTCCGCTTGAGCACACCTTTCCGGATCGGGAAGTGTTTCTTGAGATCGGTCACCTGGAGGATGGCGTTTGTGCTTGCGCTCATGCCCAGCCTTCCTCCACAGCCCAACACGCCACTTGGTGGTTTTTTCCACGCTCGATCAGACGAGGCGGCTTTTCCCGGCAACCATCCCGGGCAAGCGTACACCGGGGATTGAAAACACACCCATTCGGCATATCAAACATGCTCGGGACGATCCCGGGGATCTCGGTCAGGCTCTTCTTCCCCAGGACGCTCTTGCGACCTGGGAAAGGGACCGATGCGAGCAAACCGCGGGTGTATGGGTGCAAGGGCCGGTTAAATAATTCCTCAGAGAAAGCATCTTCGACCACCCTTCCCAGGTACATGACGATGACGCGGTCGGCCATCTCGGCGACCACTCCCAGGTTGTGGGTGATGAGAAGTATGGCTGCGCCTGATCGATCCTGCAGCTCCCGCATCAGGGACAGAATCTGGGCCTGTATGGTAACGTCAAGGGCTGTCGTCGGTTCATCAGCGATCAATAACGATGGATTGCAGGCCAACGCCATGGCGATCATCGCTCGTTGCCGCATCCCCCCGCTCATTTCATGGATGTACTGGCGGGATCGCTGACCCGGTTCAGGAATGCCGACGCGACCCAGGATCGCCTCCACCGACTTCCAGGCAGAACGCCGGTCTTGAGTGGTGTGCTCCAGAAAAACTTCTGCTATCTGGTCGCCCACTGTAAACAAAGGGTTAAGGGAAGTCATCGGCTCCTGGAATATCATGGCGATCTGGGCCCCCCGGATGCGCCGCATCTCCTCCCCGGAGAGAGTCAATAGATTCTGCCCGTCGAATTCGATCGCCCCGCCGACGATTCGGCCGGGGGGATCTGGTATCAAGCGCATGATGGACAATGCGGTCACGCTTTTGCCGCACCCTGACTCCCCCACCAAACAGACAGTTTCTCTCGCATGCAGATTGAAGCTGAGCTGGTTGACGGCAGGCACGACCCCCTCCGGAATACGAAACTCCGTCGTCAGTTCGGTTATTTTCAAAACTTCCCTGGCGGTGCCTTTCATAGCTCAGTTCCGGCTTCTATTCGCTGCCATGGCTATTGCCGTAACTTTGGATCCAGAATATCTCTCAATCCATCGCCGAAAAGGTTAAATCCGATCACCGTGATGAAAATGGCGCCCCCTGAATAAACGCTCACCCAGTAGGCGTGCCCCATAAAGTCCAAACCCTCGCGAACCATCCTCCCCCAGCTGGGCGTTGGCGGAGGGACGCCTAAACCGATAAAACTCAAGCTGGCCTCGGTGATGATGATTGCTCCGACCCAGAGGGCGCCCATTACAATCACATCCCCGAGGACGTTCGGCAGGATATGCCGGAACATGATTCGCAAATCGCTCATGCCCATAGACCGTGCAGCTTCGACAAAGTCGTTTTGCCTGACGCCAAGAACAGCTCCGCGACATAGCCTTGCGAACCTCGGAGCGATAGCGATACCAATTGCGATGATCAGACTGGTCATTCCCGACCCTAAGGCAGCCATGAACAGGATTCCAAGAATCAGGGTCGGAAAACACATCAGCACATCTACGATGCGCATCGTCAAATTGTCGATGTAGCCGCCTTTATAACCAGAAACCAATCCGATGATCGTACCCAGTGTCATCGCCATGACAACCGAGAGCACACCAACGACTATGCTGACCCGCCCGCCCCAAATCACGCGGCTCAAAACGTCACGGCCAAAATTATCCGTGCCAAGAGGGTGCTGCCAACTTGGTGGCTTAAACCTTAGGGACATAGACTGATTGATAGGGTCCGGCAGGGGCAAGTAAGGCGCCGCAATACAGGTGAACACGACAATTAAGGAAAGAACAAGCCCAACGATGGCCGCTTTATTCTGGAGAAATGTTCGAAGGATTTTTTGGCGAGTATCGTGGTTCACGGCACCTGCTACTCGTAGCGGATACGGGGATCGATCAAACCGTAGCTCAGATCGGTAATCAGGTTGATGAAAATCACAATCGCCGCATAAACTGTCATGATGGAGTTGATGGTTATATAGTCCCTGTTGAGCATGGAGCCGACAATCAGGCTGCCCAAGCCGGGCCGGTTGAAGATGATTTCCGTCATGACGGAGGACCCGACCAGAATGCCGGCGTAGATTCCGAGGACCGTCACAATCGATACACTAGCGTTTTTCAGCGCATGCTTGAAAATGACCTTCTTTCGCTCCAGACCTTTGGCATGCGCTGTCCGTATGTAATCGGCACCCAATACGTCCAGCATGGTGGAACGGGTCATGCGCGTCAGGTAGGACATCATCAGCAGCCCCAGGGTCAGGGAAGGAAGCACGAGGTGGTGCATTCTGTCCCAAAAATCACCAGTAGCTCCCACGCCCATGACAGGCAGCAGGTCAAGTTTCATGCTGAAGAGCAAAATTAACAAGACCGCTATGTAGAAGGACGGAAAGGAAAGGCCGGCTAAGGAGAAAAACCGGCCCAGATAGTCCCAGAAGGAATTACGCTTCAACGCCAAAAAAATCCCCAAAGGAATCCCGGTGACCATCCCTATCAGAAGACTTGTGAAAGTCAGCTCCAGGGTGTGGGGCAAGGCATTCTTGAGCTCCTTGAGCACCGGAGCTCCTGTTATCAGAGAATTTCCGAAATCTCCCCGAATGAAGTTGTAAAGGTAGAGCCCATACTGCTCAATAAGTGGGAGGTCCAGGCCCATCTGTTTTTTGAGGACCTCGAGAGATTTTTCGGTCACATAGTCGCCCATCACGGCGCTGGTCGGATCCCCTGGGATCACCCTGACCAGAATGAAAATCATGGTCAGGGCAACCCAAAGAGTGGGTATAGCCATCAGGATCCGTCTGATTGTGTAGGCAATCATTCAAAAACCTTACCAGGTCACTTTATGTCTGTTTTCTCAGTGATCTGATAGTGTAGGGTCATGTTGGACTTAAGGTCATAGCCCAAATCGATATTGCTTTTGCGCAAGAAGAGGACATAAGTTATCCGCAGGGGGTAGGCCGGCAAATCCTCCATAATCTTCTGTTGCGCTTTAACCCACAACGCCTTTTGCTTCTCCACATTCGGCTCGCCCCGCGCCTGATCAAGCAGATCGTCTACTCCTGGGGTGGCCTGGCCGTAATGGCTGAAGTTGGTAATACCCGTGGGAGTGCCGACGATGGAACGGCTGTGGAAGAACTGAGTCAGCATTTCGTCGGCAATAGGGAATCGGGCAGCGCCATAGGGCACCAGCGCATTGGCATCTGCGCGTATCATTTTATGCATGGTCGGATGGTCGACCATTTTAATCTCAAAACTAATGCCGATTTTTTTCAATTGTCCTTGGAGCAACTCCGCTGAATTAAGGTAAATCGGGCTCGTAACAAATTCCCCGAGATTGATCCCATTCGCGAAACCGGCCTCCTTCAGCAACGCTTTGGCCTTATCCGGATTAAAATCATATTTGGCAACCTTATCCGTGAACCCCAGGTAGCCAGGGCCGATGACAGAAACAGCCTCTCCGGTGATGGACAGACCATAGGACTCTCTGAATTCCTGGCGGTTGATTGCATGGGCTATGGCGCGGCGCACCCGCAGGTCGTCCAGAGGCTTCTTACTCATGTTGAAATGGACCATTGTCAGCTCACCCGGCAGCAGCGCGTCGACAAGGACGTTTTTTTCCTTCTTCATCTTCTCGACCCACCACTCCTGCTTGACCCCTTCGATCATGTCGAGTTCGCCTTTAAGAAAGGCCATTTCCCTCGCTTGATCCACGGGGACAAAGTTGTATACGACTTTGTCGATTTTGGGTTTCCCGCGGAAATACTTTGGGTGAGCGACGAGGATTGTTTTCTGTTTGGGGACGTATTCCTTGAATTCGAATGGTCCGGTACCCACAGGGTTGAGTCTAAAATCGTCTCCGTATTTCTCGACCGCTTTCTTGCTGAGGACCATTCCGCCGTGGAAGTTTAGCACCAAGGCGAGCATCGATGGTACATTGTTGGAAAGGGTGATCCGGACTGTATACGGATCGACTGCTTCAACTTTTGAAAACGCAGTGTATCCTGTATACCAAATACTAGTTTCCTTGTTGGACGCTTTTTTTAAGCTGAAGACCACATCGTCCGCGGTCATCTCGCCAAACCCATGGTGGAACTGGACTCCCTTACGCAAATAAAATGTCCAGACCTTTCCATCCGGCGATGACTCCCAGCGTTCGGCAAGATCAGGTTCAATCAGTTCCAAATCAACAGAACCTGGCTTCCACCTGACAAGGCCGTTAAAAATGGAGTCCATGATCGGCAGATTGGCCGTGGTGGCTGAGCGGTGGGGATCGAGTATGCCCATATCGGCCGAAAAAACGCCGATGTTTAGAACCTTTTCCGCGGCAACTGCCTGCCCCATGCCAAAAAGAAGGATAACCGAAAATGCAAGTACCATTAAGCATTTAACCAGTTTCATTGAAGTTCCTCCTCATGGTTGCTGGTTTGTAAAAGGGGCGCCCCCGGTAATCATGCGGGCCGGGTTATTCCGAGTTAGTTGGTGAATCTGCTTTTCGGTGTAGCCGTAAATCCGCATGTACGGAATGGCCTGCTCGATTATGTGTGCAAAACCTGGCCCGCCCCACCGGGTGAAGTTTGTCTTCAAGCAGTTGTCGTGTGAAATGAGAATCCGATCTAACCATCCTCGATCGATCAAATCGGCAATCTCTTTGATGCGACCGACGTCGTTCGGCATGTCGGGTAAATGGCCATCCGCTAAGGCGGGCTGGGCCGGATAGTACCCCTCCTTGCCGAAGAGGTCATATTCCACATAGCATCCAGAGTCCAGAATTCCAAGACGGGTGTCCAAAGAATATCCGCACCGGTCCATGTGGCAGATGACCACTCTCCTCAGGTCGGCGCCGGCGGATCGAAGAACCTCAATGGCGTCGTTCGGTCCCGCCTCGTTGCGACTGGGGTGTATGGTAATTGCAAGCCCGGTTTGCTTCTGTGCAATGGCGGCCGCCTCAAGGACCTTATGCTCACTGGCTGCAAGCGGCCACGAGCACCCGATCTCGCCAATGATGCCCGCCTTTATCTCGGTGTCATCCACTCCGACGTTGATCTCATTGATCATCCCGGCGGCAAGTTCCTGTTCGCTTGCTTTTGCAACTGCTGGCCGGTGAGTTCCGGCCGTGTAGAAGCCTGTTCCGATGATGATGTGGACTCCGGTGCTGCGGCTGATTCTTGCGAGAGTGAGCGGGTCCCGCCCCATCTCGCGGCAAGTGAGGTCAACGATCGTGTTCCCACCTGCTCGTCCAAAAATCGCAACCTCATTGGTGGCAGCCTCTTCGTCCATTTTACTTAGGCAGTCACGGCTATGTCTGGTATTGTAACGGACCCAGCTCAAATTTGCCAAACTGATCGGCTCATTTTCTCGGGGCCAATCGCTTCCCGCATTTGTAGGTACGAAAAAGGTGGAGGTGTCAATCAAAATGTGTTCATGGGGAAGGATAAAACCCAGGTCCATAGCCGGTGCCGGGCCCTGGACGGTCATTGCAGTGGGAAGGTTTAGAGAGACTCGATCCAAGATCTCCCCTTCGTTTCCAAGGTGTAGGCCTTGGACCTTTTTGTGCCCGGACTGAATTTTTACGTGTATCGGAACAAGATACGTAACAACAGTTTTCCTGAAGAATGCCTCGAAATCACAAAATTTTCAGAATGAAATTTGTTCAGTGAACGTGTTCTGAAAATCCGGTCGGGCTGCCAACTTGAATACCTGAAACGGTTGCCATGACGATTTCAGGCCACAAGCCCTGCGCAGCCGTATTTGATTGCTGCAACATCGTCAGCGAGGAGGATTAAGTCACTGACAAAGAATTTGGAGTGCCAAAAAAATTATAACAATCTTAAATCATTATAAATTCAAGAGTGCCCGGGGCCGGAATCGAACCGGCACGGGACATAGTCCCAAGGGATTTTAAGTCCCTTGCGTCTACCAATTCCGCCACCCGGGCAAGGAGCGATCTATAGATAGTGTGGTTCAGCATACACAAAAGGAAGCCGCAAGGTCAATGCCGTGACGGGGCTGCACCGGCCCACCGGAGCGGCAAAAATACTCCCGGCCCCTTCGCTTTATCTGCCAGTGCGCTGCGCTTTCAATTCCAAATGTTTCAGCTCAAATTGAAAACTGCCGCCCATAGGGGTTCAGTCTAACACCCCGGCGCCTGATTTCCCACAGGATTTTCTGCACAGAAAAGGCCGGCCGACTCGATCCTGCTGCAAGATCTCTTCTGCGGCCCGGATTCCGGAGGGGCCCGGGGTGCGGGAATGCAGGGAATTTGACGATCGCACCTTGTCAAGACCCGGGAGTTCTGGTAGATGGAGCCCCATGAAAGTACCTGAAGTCAATCCGAAAATCATTCTGGCGTCGCAGTCTCCGAGGCGCCGGTACCTGCTCGAGCGGGCCGGGTTGAACTTCAGCGTCGTCCCCAGCACGATCGACGAAACCGCGCTGTCGGCAGACGATCCGGCCCTGCTGGCGCGGGGTCTGGCCGAGGCCAAAGCCTCCGATGTGGCCGAACGGTTCCCGGAGAGCTGGGTGATTGCAGCCGATACCATCGTCGTCGTGGAAGGCCGCATTCTGGGCAAACCCGGCTCCGAGGGCGAAGCGCGCGACATGCTCGTGCACCTGAGCGGCCGTAGTCACCAGGTGCTGACCGGCTACTGCCTTTGCTGCCGCCGGCGCGAACGACTGATCTGCGAGGTGGTGTCGACCGATGTGCTGTGCAAAGTTCTGACCCCAGTCGAAATCGACTGGTACATCCGCACCGGCGAGCCCTTCGACAAGGCCGGCGCCTATGCCATCCAGGGCATCGGCACCTTCCTGGTCAAGCGCATCAACGGCTCCTACACCAACGTGGTCGGGCTGCCGGTGTGCGAGGTGATCGAGCACCTCATCCGGGAAGGGGTTGTCGGCTGGGACCCGGCCGCGGCCAACGCCCTTCAGGTGCAAACCCCATGAGGGACTCCATCGCCGGACGGCTGGAAACGGTACGCGCGCGCATCCGCGCCGCAGCCGCCGCCTGCGGCC
>JBGSTS010000028.1:0-10089 GCA_041736435.1 Desulfobacterales bacterium
GCCGACTGCGGTCGGAGGCCGTGGGGGCCGAAAGGGCCTTTGCCCCCGACACCCCCCGCCGCCGACCGGTTGCCGCTGGGTGTGATTCTGAGAGAGCGCAACTTCTGGATCATCGGGGCATCTTATTTTTGCCTGTCTTACGGGCTGTACGGCTTCACCACCTTCATGGTGGACTTTGCCACGAATCAATTGAATTTCCCCATCGAGCAGGCGAGCCTGCTCGCCACCGTCCACGGGCTTTTTCAAATCGCAGGCGTGCTGATCGTGCTGCCGCTTTCCGATGTGTTCGGCCGCAAGCACACCATCCTGGTGTCCAACGCCGTCATCACGGCCTTGCTGGCCATGCTCATTCACGGGGGCATCTCATGGGTCGTGCTGTGTACCATCACGGCCGCCATGGCCGTGTTCTACGGCGCCACGTTCCCGATCTACGGGGCCTGCGCCGGGGACTTCTTCCCGCGGCGCGCAATGGGAACGGTCGCCGGCGCCTGGACCCCGTTTTACGGGTTGGGTGCCATCCTGACCCATTGGGTCTCCGGCGCCATCCGGGATACGACCGGAACGTATAAAGGGGCCTTTCTGGTTTGTGCTCTCATGGCCGCATGTGCGCTGGTGCTCATGGGGCTTGTCAAAACGGCGCGGCCCGATGCAACGGCGCCTTCGAGCAGCAGAGCTGTTTGATTCGTTTCAGCGGCAATCACTTCTACCCAGGAGGTCGAATTCATGTCCCTGTATCGCACCATCACCGAGAAGGACGCCACCGGCAAGGTCAAGGCGGTCTATGATGACATCATGGCCACCAAAAAGATCGACTTCGTGCCCAATTTCTGGAAGGCCATGTCGGTCAACCCCGACCACCTGGAGGCCGTGTGGCAGAAGTTGAAGACCATCATGCGTCCGGGCAAGCTCGACCTGCGAACCAAGGAGATCATCGCCCTGGCCGTGTCGATCACCAACAACTGCGAATACTGAATCCACTCCCACAGCGCCGCCGTGAAGCGGCTGGGGTTGGACAACGAGGCCATCGGGGAGATCGTCGCCGTCGTGGACGTCTTCTGCGGCACCAACCGCATCGCCAACGCCTACCAGGTGGAAACCGACGTGACCCCGGACCCGGCGTGACGTACTTGCAGCGCCTTGTTATAGCGTGACCGAATCCGCCACAGCCGGGAAAACGGTACGACCTGCAGCAGGGTCAATCCACCGGACCCCGGCCGCATGAAGGCGCCAACGCCGGAGATCAAGACGACAGTGATTGCGCCGGGGCTTGCCCCCTGTTGGACGCATCGAAGTGGCGGCGGGCTGGACAACTACGGGAAATCGGGTGCGGTCGGATTGAGCGTGAATCGAATCGGGACCTGAACTAGCGCCGCTACCGGTTGATCGCCTCGCCGGGCAGGCTTGAACATCCATCCTTTTACGGCGCGCAGGGCCGAGTCGTCCAACATCGCATACCCGCTCGAAGCCGCAATTTTCGCATCATCGACCCCGCCGTCTGGATTGACCCAGACGTGTAACAGGACGATGCCTTCAAATCCCAATTGCCTCGCCCTGCGGGGATATTCCGGCGAGGGGTTTCGATCGTAGTCCGGCGTTGCTTCCTGCAGCGCCGGGGCATGCGGTTGCCGCAAGCCCTTGGGCGCCTGCGCACCGGCGGAGGGCTGAGGGCCTGCGGGTTGAGGCGTCAACGGGCGGCCGTCTTCCACCGGCGAGTCCATCCGTGGAATCTCCGACAAGGCCTGTTCCGGTGGTTGGGCGGGCGGAGTTTCCGCTGCCGTTGGTTCCGGTTCCGAAGGAACCGGCGCGGCGGGCGGCTTTTTCAGGGGGCGCCGTGGTGCCTTTCCGGGCGCCGCCCCGGCTGAGACCGGCGGATTGGACGTGGTCGGCGGCTCCCGGTACCCTGCAACGCGGTCGGGTTGACGTTGAGGCGTCGGCGGCAGAGGCGGATCCGGGCTCTCCACCCGGGGCGGTGGCGCCATCAGATCGATCGTCACCGCGTCCGGCTGCGGATGGTCAAAATGCCGCTTTTCACCCCGGTCGATCTCCAGGCTGAAGAGCAGAAGATGCAGCCCGACAGCTACGGCGGCAGCCGATCCCAATCGTTTCACGGCGACGATCCCGCGTCGGCCTGGAGCGAAACACGACTCAACCCGGCCGCGCGGATGCGGTCCAAGACCTCGACGAGATCCTGGTAGCGCAGGCCCCGGTCGGCAAACAGCCGGACACCCGGCGCACTCGTACTCGACTCCCAGGCCCCAGCGGTCAGAACGGCCGTCAGGTCTCCAAGCGCCACCGGCTCACGGTCGACATAGACGGTCCCGTCTTCCTTGACCGTGACCGACAGGGTGTTTTCGATGCCCGGTTCGGCGCCGCTCGACACGGGAAGGTGAACCGGGAGCCCCCGGTGGACCGCCATGGAGAGCATGGCGTACATGAAGAAGACCAGCAGCAGAAAAAGCAGATCCATCAAGGGGATCATTTCGATGCGAACCCGCTTTCGGCTCGGTAGTAGGATTTTCATCGGAGCCTCACTCCCACCAGGCGATCCCGCCGCTACGGTGGTGGACGGTCATTATCTGCCGGCGGCCTAAATCGAGCCGTCAGGCAGTGCCCACCAGCTTTTCATATACGATCTCGAGGCTGGTGGCGTACTTTTCGATCCGCAGCGCGGCCTGTTCAGACAGGCTGTCGAAGAAATTATAGGGGATGACTGAGAGAATCGCGATCCCCAACCCGGCAGCCGTGGTGATCAGGGCCTGGGCGATCCCGGCCGTGACCGCCACCGGCCGATCGATGCCGGTTGCCCCCAGCGCCTCGAAGGACTGAATGATGCCAATGACCGTGCCGAAGATCCCCAGCAGCGGGGCCACCGTGATCATGGTGTCCAGAACGCCCATGAAGCGCCGCATGCGCCGGACCTGATCGGCCGCGGCCGACTCCATGGCCTTGGTCATGGAGAAGTCCCGGTGCAGAATCCCGGTGATGATGATCTTGATGACGTAGTCCCGGACCCCGGTGGTCTTGAGCCGAACGGCTTCCCAATCCCCGGATTCACACAGTTCCATGACCTCGTTGAGCAGCGCTGTATTGCTGCGCCGATTCAATGCCACCCAGAAAACGGCCCGCTCGATGACCACGGTCAGCGCAACCACCGAACAGGCGAGGAGCGGGAACATCACCGGCCCCCCGCTTAAGAACATCTCCCACATAGGATCCTCCTGCTTCGACTCAAAAGGCGGCCCGCAGGCCGAAAACGAAGTTGCGCTCCGGTGCAGGGTAAAAATTGGTCTCCGTCGGAAACCCGCCGATGACCGCATACTCAGAGTATTTCTCGTTGGTCAGGTTGTTCACCCCGACGAAGGTGCGCACCATCTTCCACTCGTAGGCAAGCTTTACATCCAGCGTGAAAAAGTCGTCCAGCTTCTCGAAGTCGTTCTCGAAGTCGCTCACGGCGTAGCTCGGGCCGTAAAAACTGCCGTCCACCGCCAGTTCCACTCCCGGCAGGAGATCGAAGATGCGCAGCCCCAGGTTGGCCCGGTGGTTGGGGACGGCCGGGAGGTCCTTGTTCTGGTATGGCTCCTTTTCGAACGTCGCCTTCTGGTAGGTGTAGTTGCCGGTCAGAGCCACGTGTTTCGTCACCTCCGCCCGGGCGCCGATTTCAACCCCTTGGTGAAGGGTCTCCGGATGGTTTTCGTTGGTGAAGACCGGCCGGTTGAAGAAAATCTCATCCTCCATCTCCGCCCGGAACAGGGTGAGGTTGGCCCCCAGCCGGGGGGTGAAAGCGTGGCGCACCCCGAGTTCGTAGTGGATCCCCGTCTGCGGTTTGAGATCCGGATTGACCCGGATCTGTCCGGTGGTGAAGTCGTAGACCACCAACTCATCCACCAGCGGGAAGCGGAAGCTTCGGCCGACGCGGGTGAACACCGAGGAGTTCTCGGCGTAGAGGTAGGTCAGCCCGGCTTGGAACGCATTCTTGGAGTCGGAATCGGATTCGTTCAACGGGGCCAGTGGAAAGGCGCTCAGGTCCCTGACATCGAAATCGTATGTCACATATTCATGCCGGCCGCCCAGGGTGAGCAGCAGGTCCTTGCGCAGGTAGAATTCGTTGTTCAGATAGAAACCGGCCGAGTCCCGGTCCACGTCCGACAAGCCGGTCGGCGAGGTGGGCAGGGGCGAGAAGAAACCGGAGTAGGACGTCGTGTCCTGGCTCACCCGGTAGAGGTCCACCCCCGCGGTCAGTTTGTTGCCGTGGTCGAACAGGTCGCCCTGCCAAATGTAGCGCGGCGTGAAGCCCAGCGTTTCGGTGGTGAACTCGTTTTTGAAGGGAAACGAGGCATCCGGGAACCTGGAGTCGCCGGAGCGGTCCCGGTAGGAGAGATCGGCCACCAGCTGCCCGATCTTCACGAGGTCCCAGTCGAAGCCGGTCTTGACGAAATAGTCCTCGGTGCTCGCCTGGTCCTCCGGGTTGAGGCTCTGTTTCCGGTCGGCATCGAACTGTGCCTTGGTGAGCGACCCCGGCAGGCCGAACTCGTCCTCGTGGTAGGAACCCGACAGGTTGATTCGGAAACGATCGGTTGCGTCCAATACGATCCTGCCGCCGACGTCTTTGGCGCGGTAGTCGTTGTTGTCGCGGTAGCCGTCGGTGTCCTCGAGGCTCCCGTAGATCGAAAGGGCCGCCTTGCCGATGCCGCCGCCGGCATGGGCATCCAACCGGTAGCGGTCGTAGCTGCCCAGGGTGAGTCCGCCGCCGGCAGTGGGCTGCGGGGAAGGCGTCTTGGTGATGATGTTGATCACGCCGCCGACGGCGTTGTCCCCGTAGAGCACCGAGCCGGGCCCCCGTAAAACCTCGATCCGCTCGATCTGCTCGATCGGGATCTGGGCCCAGTCGGTACCGCTGAGGTCGATTTCGTTCACCCGCCGGCCGTCCACCAGGACCAGGGTGTTCGACCCCGCGGTTTCGCCGAACCCGCGCAAATCCACCTGGGCCGTCTTCCCGTTTCCGAGAAGATCCCGCACGACCACGCCCTCCTCCCGCCGCAGGAGGTCGGCGGCCGTCTTGGCATTCGAGCTGCGGATCTCCTCCGCGGTGATCACGCTGATGTTCGCAGGGATCCGCCGGATCTCCTCGGCGCTGCGCGTGCCGGTCACCACCACTTCCGGCAGCCGGGCCGGTGAAGGCTCACCCTCCGGGGTCGTCTGGGCTGAAGAGCACCATGGCAAAACCAGCACCGCAAGCAGAACAACGGCCACCCGCTTCCTTTTCATTGAGAAACTCCTCTTAGTGGGTTGAATTCAGCGCCTTCACAAACGGAAGATCCAAAACCTGAATTGAATATGTCGCCGGCGGCACCATCGCACGACTTTCAAGTAAGTTAGGCTTTCTATCTGTGGGAGTCCCGCCATGGCGGGACCGCGATCGGATCGTGGCTTGAAGCCACTCCCACAATATCGGAACCCATTTGCGGCAAAAGCGGCGCCGTTTGCCATGACGCACTAATCCCCAAACTTCTCCGGCACCAGCGTGACCCTCGGCAGACGGCCGAGGGGGCTTTCATCGACCATCAAACGGCAACCATATGCCGCTTCCAAATTTTCGACCGTCAGAACTTCAACCGGCGAACCCAGATGGGCGATTCGGCCGTTATCGAGCAAAAGCAGCCGGTCGGCGTACATCCCCGCCAAGTTGACATCGTGAGACACCATGACCACGGTCACCGCCCGCTCCCGCCTCAGGCGTTCCATCAGATCCATCAGGCGCAGTTGGTGGGAGAGGTCCAGCGAAGCCGTGGGCTCGTCCAGGAGAATAATGTCCGGCTCCTGGCACAAGGCCCTGGCAATCGACACCCGCTGCTGTTCGCCGCCGCTGAGTTGATCGAGTCTTCGCCCGGCAAGCTCTTCGACACCGGTGAAGGCCATAGCCCGGCGGGTAGCATCGAAATCCTCCGCCTTCGGGATGCCCAGGATGCTCTGGTGGGGGGCGCGGCCGAGCAGCACGGCCTCCTCAACCGTGAAGGGGAAGTTCATCTCGAGCACCTGGGGAACGTAGGCGACGGCGCGCGCCAAGCGGCGGTGCGAATAGCTCCGGAGGTCCCTGCCGTGAATCCGAACTAGACCCGGCCCGGGCTTCAGGATGCCGCACATGAGCTTCATCAGCGTGGTCTTGCCGGAACCGTTGGGCCCGATGATGACGAAAAAATCACCGGAGCCGATCGCGAGGCTCACCTGCGCGAGCACCGACCGGCCTGAAAACGCGTGGCTCAACTTGTCGGTTTCGATGGCCGTCGTCATCGCCGGGTTTTCCTCAAAAGAAAAATGAAGAGAGGGGCGCCGATCAACGCCGTAATAACACCGGCCGGCATCTCGCCCTGGTCCGGAAGCACCCGCGCGAGGATGTCGCAAGCCGTCAGGTAGGCCCCACCTCCCAGGATGCACGCCGGCACCAGGACCCGGTGGTCCGACCCCCAGACAAAGCGCAGCAGGTGCGGCATGACCAGGCCGACAAACCCGATGAGTCCGCTATAGCTCACGACCGCACTCACCATCAGCGAGGTGACGACCAAGAGGAGCACGGTCACCGACCGGAGCTGAAGCCCCATGCTCTGCGCCATGTCGTTTCCCATCAAAAGCAGGTTCATCGCGTGGGAAAACAGAAACACCAGACCGAAGCAGGGCAGAAGAATGCCCGCGAGGAGGGCGACGGTCGCACCGTCGGCCGAGGAGAGATCGCCCATCAGCCAGAAGATGATGTTGTGCAGCCGGGCATCCTGGGTCATTGAGACCAGGAACATGATGACCGCCGCGCAGAAGGCGTTTACCATGACCCCGGAGAGCAGCAGGGCGTCTTTCTTCAGCACGGAGCGGCCGGAGGACATGGCCACAATAAGAGCCAGGGTCGCCAGGCTGCCCAGAAACGCGCAGGCGCTCACCCCTGGGAAGCGGGTGAGCCCAAGCAGAATGCCTATGATGGCACCGATGGCCGACCCCCCGGAAACACCCAAGATGTAGGGTTCAGCCAGCGGGTTGCGCAGCAGGGCCTGGAATACGAGGCCGCCCAGCGAAAGCGCCCCTCCGGCCAGGGCGGCCAGCAGCGCCCTGGGAAGGCGGATGCGCCAGACGATCGTCTCCAGGACGGGGTTCGGCTCCCCCTGTCCCAGTACGACGGTAAGGGAGCGCATGAGACCCTCACCGCCCGACCCGCTGGAAAGAGCCAGGACAAGGGCAGCCGCCAGGACGGCGGCCAGCGACACTGCAACCAGCAGCATGCGACGGGTCAGGGTCGTGGATGAGGCCCTCATTGCGAGCCCCCAAAAATCTGCGGGTGGAGAAACCCCGCGAGCTGCTCGAGCCCCTCGACGAGACGTGGAGAGGGGCGGTCGAATAGGTCCGAGTCCACGAGATGGATGCGCCCGTCGCGGACGGCGGGCACGTTCGGCCAACGGCCCCACTCCGTTCGGGTCTGCTCTACCGAACCGGCCGTCCTGTCCATAGAGCTTATGACGATCACCTCGGGGGCGAACCCCAGCAACTGTTCCCGGCTGAAACGCGGGTAAGCAGTGGGGCCGGCCGCGACATTGATCCCCCCGGCCAGAACGATGAGTTCGTGAGCAAAGGTGTGTGTCCCCACGGACACGATGGGTGCGTCACCGATTTGGAAAAAGATTCGGGGCCGATGTCCGGCCGCGGCGATCCTGCGGGTGACCTGCTGGATCCGGGAGCGCATGTCCCGGACCATGGATGCGGCACGCTGCTCGGCGTCGAGCAGGGCACCTATCTCGAGAATTGCCTGGAGCACTGTGTCGACACTGCGCGGGTCCAGTGCGTAGACCGGCACGCCCAGCGCCTGCAGCCGGTCGACCGACGACTTCGGGTTTCCGTCCTTGACGGCGATGCACAAGTCGGGCCGCAAGCTGACGATACGCTCCAGGTCCAGGCGGACGTAGGAGCCCACTTTGGGCAGTTGTAGGGCTTCCGGCGGGTGGTTGCTGTAGGTGGTCACGCCCTGAAGCAGCTGTTGCTGCCCGAGGTCGAAGATGATTTCGGTAATGCTGGGTGCCAGCGAAACGATCCGCTGCGGCCGATCGGGAATTTCCACCCGCCGGCCCGCCTGGTCCGTGACGGTCTTCGCCTCCGTCGGCACTGCGGTGCAGAGCGCCATCCCGGAAATCAACGCACCCATCATGAAAATGTCGAACAACCGGTTTCGCATGAATCGCCCACACCGATTGCAGCCCAGAGACCGCTGCTCAGAATAAAAAAATCCCGGACCGAAATTGGCTCGATCCGGGATTGGGAAAAGCACCTGGCGATCGCTGAACAATTCTCGGTCCACGGAGACACGGTCATCGTTCAGGCAGGTCTTCTGACTTCCCTCCCGTTCCAGCGGCCTTCCCGCACCCAAACGTCAGTGCAGTGGCATTGTCGAGCTGAAACGGTTCCGCGGACATTCTAAAATGTCGGCAGCGAAGGTTACAGCGGCGGGCCCGTCCTCGATTTGCGCGAGGTTCCCTTTTAAGCTCCGTCAACGGGGGGATCCCCCTGGAGCGCCTGAACCCTGAACGTCCATTAGGACAAGCCGGGATGAAAATCAAGGGAAAAAAGAGAACCGGATGAATCGCCATCGGCACTCTGTTGACAATCTGTTTTATATTGCATGGCATGTCGTCACAATTCGATGAAAAATGACCGCGTCCTATACAACCATGCTTGAGCGGATCCTGAAAGCCGGAAGCTGGGTCGTGGTTGATGAAATCCAGCGCCTGCCCCAGTTGCTGAACGAGGTCCAGCGATTTCTCAAGGAAAAGCGTCTGGGTTTCGTTCTGTGCGGATCGAGCGCTCGCAAGCTCCGACGCGCCGGGGTGAAGCTCCTGGCCGGGCGTGCATTGCACCGCGCCATGCACCCCTTCCTGCCCGAGGAGCGCGGCGCCCTGTCCGAAGGGCTTGTGGTTCAGGCGATACGCGCCCACCGGGATTATCGCGGAGCGTGCGACGACATGCACTACTGGTTACCCTTCAGTGGATCGGCCACGGAGGTGGACTTTTTGCTGGGGCGGGGGAAGCACTTCGTTGCCACCGAAGCAAAAGCCGGCATCCGTTTTACGGAAAGCTGGGGCCAGGGTCTACGCACCGCGGACGGCATCGAGGTCCTGCCGTTTCATGAATTTGCCGCGGTGCTTGCTTCCGGCACGCTTTGGCGGAATTAAAGCTGCGACTGATTCCAAAGTACGTTCTTCGCCGCCCTTTAAATTTAGCTGAAATCCATGTGGGAGTTCATATCGAATAAGAACGCTACGGTATCGTGTCAGCACGTGAACATTTTGAATAGAGTGCAACACTACCGCCGGGGGGTGGAGGCAGTTGTGGCTTGAAACGATTTCTACTGTTTTTCGGTGACCACGCTGAAGGCGGGGCAGCCGGCCGTACGCACCCCATCGACCACCTTGATAAGCAGGCCGACCGCGGCCTCCTGGTCGGCGCGGATTTTGACGGAGGGTTCGGGCTGGAGCATCAGCCCGGCTTGGACGGCCGCCGGCAGCTCCTCCAGGGAGACGGGCTGCTCGCCGATGAAGATCTCCCCCTCGCGGGTCAGGCTGATCACGATCGGCTCGTCGGCCCGGGACTCGGCCGTGGTCGACTCGGGCAGCCGCACGCGGATGGCGGCATCGGCCGTAATGTTGTAGGTGATCACGAAGAAGAGCAACAGGTTGAAGACGATATCCACCAGCGGCGCCATGTCGATCCTACCGTTGCGATGGCGGCGGCGTTCAAATTCCATGGGACCGCCTCTCCAGCAGGCCGAGGGTCAGCGCCTTCATCCTGAGTGCGATCCCGTCCAGCCGGCCCTCTAAGAAATGCAGGGCCACGTGGGCCGGTACGGCCACGAAGAGTCCGGCCGCGGTGGTGATGAGGGCCTCGTAGATCCCCCCTGCCACCATCGAAGGCTCGACCCGTCCGCCGGTGTGGGATGCGATGCTCATGAAGGCCTGGATCATGCCGGTCACCGTGCCGGTCAAGCCCAGCAGCGGGGCGATGCTCGCGATCAGTCCCAGCAACCCAAGCCCCTTTTCGAGCTCACGCACCCGGCGGGTGCCG
>JBGSTS010000067.1:0-21995 GCA_041736435.1 Desulfobacterales bacterium
TCGTTGGCCAGGGCGGCCAGGGCCACTTTCGCCTTGAACTGGGCACTGTGCTTTTTACGTTTCTTGCTCATCTCTGATCCTCCCGTTGGGGTCTGAATCAGAGCTTAGCACACTGTCCAAATTTTGGGGACCACCGCCCTGTTCTCGGTTTTCAAAATAAGTTAACCATGAAAGAAGCCACCAACCTGTTCTTCCTGGGCAAAGGAGGGGTCGGAAAATCGACTTCGGCCGCACTCACTGCCCTATTTCTGGCCCAGAAAGGCTCTCGGGTTTTACTGGTTTCGCTGGACCCGGCGCACAATCAATCCGATATTTTCGAGCGGACACTTGCGGACAAACCGGTGGAGCTCGCCCCGCGGCTGTCAGCCATCGAAATCGATCAGGAATCTTGGATTCGCACCTACTTGAGGGGCGTGCACCGGCAAATCAACAAGACCTATTCCTACTTGACCGCGTTCAATCTGGAGAAATATTTCGGGGTCATCAAGCACTCTCCGGGGTTGGAGGAGTATGCCTTGATCCTGGCGTTTGAGAAAATCCGCAGGGATTTTATCCACTGGGATTACCTCATTTTCGACATGCCGCCCACCGCGCTGGCGCTTAAGTTTTTCAGCCTGCCCTCCCTGTCCCTGGTCTGGATCGACCACCTCCTGGCGCTTCGCCGGGAGATCATCGAGAAAAGAGAGTTGATCACCAAAATTACCGTGTTCGCTAAGGATTTTGAGAGGGACAAGGTGCTGAACAAGATCGAGGAACAACGCCAACAGTACCAGTCGCTGCAGGAAACGTTTGCAAACACCGCAAAAACCCAGGCTCATTTAGTGTTGAACCCCGACAAACTCTCGCATGCGGAATCCCTGCGAATCTACACCGCGCTGAAGGAACTCAACATCAACCTGTTTCGCACCATCTACAACAAGCGGCCCGTGAACAAATCCTGCGCGGAGATCGACCCGGTGTTCGCCGAAATCCCCATGCTCAACTTCCCCTACTCGGAAACCCCACTCATCGGAATGAGCAGCCTCAAGCAGTTTCTGGCAGCAAACGCGGATGTATTGGAACTTCAGATGAGCGTCTGCGAGGCAAACGATGGATAAGCCCATGATAGAGATCACCGACTCCGCGCGGAAGTTCATGGATGCGGGGGGCATCGATACGGTGACCTTCAGACTGTTCGAAGACCGGGTGGGGTGCTGCGTCGGAGTTGTGAAGGAGATCGAGGCCGTCCATAAAGCGCCGCAGGATGCAGCGGACTATCTCTGCCACTGCGCAGAGGGTCGGCAGATCTTCATTTCACGCCGCATCCGAATCATCGGCCCCTTAAAACTGGCCACGGAAGGGCTGTGGAGGAAGCGCCTGTGCCTCTCCGGCGCCACCGTCCCTCTGTTCAAAGACTGGTGATCAGATCCCTTTTCTTCTGCGATCGGCTTCCCGTCGTTTCCGGCGGGCCGTTTCATATTAGCTGAGGTACCCGTCAATGGACAGCAGTCTTTTTTTGCAAAACGAGAAGCGTAGGCCCATCTGCCGTCACTCCGACAAGCGGAACACGCACAATAGGCCTTTCGATCCCAGCCACCTTGACATGCGTGCGGTTGTTCATAACATTACTTTTTATTTGATCAAATTTTTCCGGCCTCGCGGCCGACAGGCATGATTATGAAGACACGCATGATGCTGATCATTTTGACCATTGCAGCAGGGGTGGCTCTGACGGTTTTCCTTCGCCCCAGGCTCTTTCCGACTCCGCTTCTGGCTCAAAACCCGGAGCGAGTCTCACCGGTTACGGCGGCCCCGGTCGTGTTCGATACGCTGCACGACCGCATCGAGGCCCTGGGAACCACCTTTGCCAACGAGTCGGCCGCCATCGCCTCCACGGTCACCGAGAAGGTTGTTGCCGTTCACTTCGAAGACAATCAGGCCGTGCGCAAAGGCGACCCGATCGTGACCCTCTCCCAGCAGGAGGTGCAGGCAGCGCGCGATGCGGCCGTCGAACAACTGGCCGAGCATCAGCGGGAGCTCAACCGGCTGCAACGTCTGGTTCAGAATCAGTCCGTGTCCCGCCAGTCCTTTGACCAGCGCACGACACTGCTGCGGATCACCCAGCAGCGGATCAAGGAGCTGGAGGCCCGCCTGCGAGACCGCTCGATCCGGGCCCCGTTCAACGGCGTCCTCGGTCTGCGAAGAATCAGCGTGGGGGCCCTCGTCCAGCCCGGAGACACCATCACGACGATCGACGACATCAGCAACATCAAGCTCGATTTCGCGGTCCCCGAAACCTATCTGGCCGTGCTTGCGCAGGGTGCCGCCGTGAGCGCAACCAGTCGAATCCTGGCCAACCGTATCTTCGAAGGCACGGTTTCCGGCATTGACACCCGCGTCGACCCGGCCACCCGGTCGGTGGTGGTGCGCGCTGTGTTGCCCAACCTGGATCGGGCCCTGAGACCCGGGATGCTCTTGACCGTGACCCTTCTCAAAAACAAACGCCGCTCACTGCTGATCCCGGAAGAGGCTCTCGTGCCGTTTCAACGCCGCAACTTCGTCTGGGTGGTCGAACCGGTGACAGGCGCCTCGGTGGAGCGCCGGGAGGTGGTAACCGGGAGCCGGCGGCCGGGTGAGGTCGAGATTCTCAGCGGGCTCAGGCAGGGGGAGCTGGTCGTCGTACGTGGAACCGACCAGCTTCAACCGGGAAGCCGGGTGATCGTCGCTCAATCCGCAAGCCGACCGCAGACCACTGCCGCGTCCATGTGAGGGCCCGGTCGACGCCATGCCCCCTGACCGTCGCTTAGTGATGTGAAGACCCCATGCTTCTTTCAGACGCCTCCGTCAAGCGCCCCGTTCTCGCTTCGGTGATCAGCCTGTTGCTCATCGTCTTCGGGATCGTGGCGTTCGTCCGGCTGCCCCTGCGCGAATACCCCGACATCGACCCGCCGGTGGTTTCCATCGAAACCGTCTATCCCGGGGCCGCGGCGGTGGTGGTGGAAACCCGGATCACAAAGTTGATCGAGGACCGCATCGCGGGCGTGCAGGGGGTCCGCAGCCTCGAGTCCCGCAGCATCGATGGACGCTCGCAAATCACGGTCACCTTCGATGTCGACCGCGACATCGATGCGGCCGCCAACGACATTCGCGACCGTGTCTCCGGGATTTTAGGTACTCTTCCGGCAGAGGCCGATCCGCCCGAGATCCAGAAGGCCGACGCGGACGCCGATGTCATCATCTGGTTCAACCTGGCCGGCGACGGCATGTCCGTTTTGGAACTGACAGACTACGCCCGCCGCTACCTCGTGGACCGCTTTGCAACCCTCGACGGGGTCGCCCGTGTCCGGCTGGGCGGCGGGCTGGAGTATTCGATGCGGATCTGGGTCGACCGCAATCAGCTCGCAGCCCGCAACCTGACCGTGACCGATGTGGAGAACACCCTGCGCGCCGAGAACATCGAGCTGCCGGCCGGCAACGTGGAATCCCTAACGAGGGATTTCAGGGTGAGAATCCAGCGCGGGTACCGGAGCGTGGAAGATTTCGAAAACCTCGTTCTAACGCGCAGCTCGGACGGCTACCTGGTTCGGTTGCGCGACGTGGCTCGTGTGGAGACAGGGCCGGTGGAGCGCCGCAACATGCTGCGCGGCAACGGGGTCCCGATGGTCGGCATCGGCGTCATCAAACAGTCCAAGGCCAACACGCTGGCCGTGGCCCGGCTGGCCAAGGCCGAAGCCGCCGCGATCAACCGCAGCCTCCCGGAAGGGATGCGGGTTGCCCAGAGCTACGACTCCTCCGTGTTCATCGAGAGCGCTATCGATTCCGTCTACGGGACCCTCTTCATCACGACGGTGCTGGTCGTCCTGGTCATCTTTCTGTTTCTGGGAAGCCTGCGCGCCACGCTGGTGCCGGCCGTGGCCGTTCCCGTATCCCTGGTGGCCACATTCATCGTGCTGCTGGCGTTCGGCTTCACCATCAACCTCCTGACGCTGCTGGCGCTGGTACTGGCGATCGGCCTGGTGGTGGATGATGCCATCGTGGTGTTGGAAAATATCCACCGTCGCATCCAGCTGGGCGAAAAGCGGCTGGCAGCCGCCTTCAAGGGGACTCGGCAGGTCGGCTTTGCGGTCATTGCGACAACGGTCGTTCTGGTGGCGGTCTTCGTGCCCATCACCTTTCTGGAAGGCGACGTGGGACGGCTGTTTGCCGAGTTCGCCATCACCATGTCGGCAGCGGTTTGCTTTTCCAGTCTGGTCGCCCTTTCGCTCTCACCCATGATCGCCTCCAAGGTGCTGGCCGACGGCCCTGCTCGCGGGCGTTTCAGCCAGGGCGTGGACCAGGCCTTCGACCGCCTGCGCCGCGGCTACGAGCGCATCCTGCACGCGGCGTTGAGGGCGCCGTGGCTGATGCTGGCGGTGTTCGTGGCCGTTGCCGCTTCAGCGCTGTGGCTGTTTCGCGAGCTGCCCGCCGAGGTTGCCCCCCGGGAGGACCGCGGCGCCTTCTTCATCCTGGTCAACGCACCGGAGGGAGCTTCCTTCGCCTACATCCAGGAGCACATGGACGAGATCGAACGCCGACTCATGCCGCTGGCGGAATCCGGGGAGTTTCAACGCCTGCTCATTCGGGCGCCACGGGCATTGGGCGCCACCGAAATCTTCAACAACGGCATCGGAATCATCGTTTTGAGCCACTGGGACACCGGGCGCCGATCCGCCTGGGACTACATGGCCGAAGTGCGGCGTCGGCTGGCGGATTTGACCGGTGTGCGGGCATTCCCGGTCATGCGCCAGGGCTTAGGCGGCGGCGTGCGAAAACCGGTTCAATTCGTGATCGGAGGGCCAACCTATGCAGAGCTTGCCCAATGGCGGGACCGATTGCTGGCCAAGGCGGCCGAAAACCCGGACCTGATCGACCTCGACCACGACTACAAGGAGACCAAGCCGCAACTTCAGGTGGTTATCGACCGTGACCGGGCCGGGGATTTGGGCGTGTCGATTGCGGCCATCAGCCGCAACCTGGAGAGCAAGCTCGGATCCCGCCGCGTGACCACCTTTATCGAGGACGGCGAAGAGTACGACGTTCTAGTGGAAGGCGAAGATGAGATGTACCGCAGCCCGGCCGATCTGGCCAATATCCAGGTGCGCTCCGAGCGCACCGGGCAACTCATCCCCCTGGCCAACCTGATCCGGGTGGAGGAGTTTGCGGACTCCGCCGCGCTCAACCGCACCAACCGCGTCCGCAGCATCACCATCGAGGCCGGCTTGGCCGAAGGCTACAGCCTGGGCCAAGCGCTGAGCTATCTTCAGGAGTTGGTGCGCACCGAGCTGCCGGCGCAGGTGGTCGTCAACTACAAGGGGGAATCGCTCGAGTACGTCACCTCCGGCCGCTCGATCTATCTGATCTTTCTACTGGCCCTGGTGGTGGCGTACCTGGCGATGGCCGCCCTCTACGAGAGCTACATCCACCCGCTGGTCATCATGTTGACGGTACCGCTGGCGGTCGCGGGTGGACTGCTCGGGCTGTATCTCGGCGGCCAAAGCCTGAACATCTACAGCCAGATCGGCATGATCATGCTCTTGGGCCTTGCGTCGAAAAACGGGATCCTGATCGTCGAGTTCGCCAACCAGCTGCGCGATGCCGGGGCGCCTCTGGAGGAAGCAATCTCAGAAGCGTCGAGCAAGCGGCTGCGCCCGATCCTGATGACAGGGGTCACGACCGTCGTCGGCGCCCTGCCGCTGATTCTCTCCTCCGGGGCCGGCTCGGAAGCCCGGACGGTCATCGGCGTCGTGGTGATCGCCGGTGTGATTGTCGCCACGACGCTCACGCTGGTCATCATCCCGTGTGCCTATCGCATTCTGGCGCGATGGGCCCCTCCGCCCCAGGCGACAACGCGCGAACTCGAGCGCCAGTTGAAGCTGGGATCGGGGGCAATATGATCCGGAAAGCGACGCCCACCGCAGTACCGGCCAGTGCATGGCCTCGGGTGGCCGAGCCATTCTGACGAGCGCTTCGCGGGCATTCCGCCGGTGAATTCAAACCGAAGGCCTCAGGCGTGATCGTCTTTTATGACCAGGTTCCGGAGCTCGTCCGTGTCCCCCGCCCTCACCGGGAACGTCTCCGCCAGCACCCCCGCAACCCCGGCGACGACCTCGCAGATGCTCTCCGCCGGACGTCCGGCATGGATCCCCGCAACGATCGTATCGACGAGGCCCTTCCAGTACCCCTCGGGCATTCTGGCGTTGATGCCGCGGTCCCCCAGCACCCAGGCCTTGCGCTCGAATACGGAGATGTAAATGAGCACCCCTGTCTCCTCGGCCGTCCGGTATACGCCCTCGCGGCAGAACCGGTTTTCGGCGGCCTCCCTTACTTCCGCCTCCATCTCCCGGTCGGACATGAACAGGCGCTTCACGGGAAGTGCATTCCTGACGATTGCCTGAAACAGGAAAAACAGGGGGATCATCACCCCCAGGAAGATCCACAGGTTAAACAGACCGGCCCACCAGAACCCTCCTATAAGGGTCGTCAGGGCGACAGCGGCGGGAAAGGCCAGCGCTGCAGCCGCACGCAGGTCGGCCACGGGATAATGATAGCTGGACGCCGCCACCATCACCATGATCTCACCGCGTGTGCGGCTTTCGGCCTGGCGGACGCAGGACTCGATTTTCTGCCGCTCCGCCTGGGATAGAAATCGTTCCACCAACCTGTTCATCGGTTCCCCTGCCTACCAGCGCCCGGAGGCGCCGCCGCCCCCGAAGCTGCCGCCGCCCCCGGAAAAACCGCCCCCGCCCGAGAATCCACCCCCGCCGGTGGAAAATCCACCGCCCCATCCGCCAGAGTGCCGCCCGCCGGGCCGGAAATTTCCGGTGGGCGCCAGGCCGGCCACCAACGACAGCACGAGGCCGGCAACCAGGCCGATGCCCGCCAGGACCAGCAGCGCCCCCATCCCCGGTGAAAACGCCATCTGGCCCAGAAACGGCATAAGAAACCCGCCCCCGGCCGTTCCCAGCGCCCTGCTCACCCGGCCCAGGGAAAACACCAGGAAGATGAACAGGGCCAGAAATGGGATGGCATCGTTCAACATCACCGGATCGAACCCGCCGCCCCCCCTGCGCTCCTCCGCCCGGAACTCGCCCCGCGCGCTCTCGATCATGGCCTGCACGCCGTTCACCACCCCCTGGTCGAAGCGCCCGTTCCGGAACTCCGGCAGAACGACCTCGCGGATGATGCGCCCCACCGTGAGATCGGTGAGCCGCCCCTCGAGTCCGTAGCCGACTTCGATCCGCACGTGGCGATCGGCCCGGGAGACGAGAAAAATGGCGCCATTGTCGAGACCCTTCTGCCCGATCTTCCACTGCTCGGCAACCCGCAGGGAAAACTCTTCCAACACATCCCCCTCGAGGGACGGGACGGTGAGCACCACGATCTGGGTGGAATCCTTCTGCTCGAAATCCTGCAGCACGAGCTCCAGCTGGTGGACGACCCCCTTTGAGAGCAGACCGGCGTAATCGTTCACCCGCCCCCGCAGCGGCGGGACATCCAGGGCCACTGCGGAGAGGGCCGGCAGCAGCACGCTCAGCGCGGCGGCGATGACGAGGCAGAGGACTCGCGGGTTAACCGATCGGTCGCGCATGGGCCTTACCGTTTCAAAATTTCACCTTGGGAGCGACCTTGGCCGCTTCATCGGCCTTGATGTACTCCTTGCGCTTCAGGTGCAGCAGCACACTGTTCGTCAGGCTGTTGGGGAAGCTGCGGATCGAGCTGTTGAACTCTTCTGCGGCTTGGTTGTAACGCTGGCGCGCAACGTTAATCCGGTTCTCCGTGCCCTCGAGTTGGTTCTGCAGGTCCTTGAAGTTCTCATTGGCCTTTAAATCCGGATACTGCTCGACCACCACCAGCAGCCGCGAAAGCGCCGAGGAGAGCTCTCCCTGGGACTGCTGCAGTTTTTGCAGCGCGGCCGGATCGCTCAGCTCGTCGGCGGAGAGCTTGACGGATGTGGCCTTGGCGCGGGCATTGATCACAGCCTCGAGCGTCTCACGCTCGTAAGACGCGTAGCCCTTGACGGTCTCCACCAGGTTGGGGATCAGGTCCGCACGCCGCTGAAGTGTAGCCTCCACGTCCCCCCAGGCCTTGAAGACTCTCTCCTCCTGCTGCTGCATGGTGTTGTAGCCGCAACCGCTGAACGTCACCATCACCGCCGCCAGCATTGCCGCAATCCACATCCGTTTTTTCATGTTGCCTCCTTTTTCCGGGAAAAGCGCCGCACGCCCTGATACCTTTCAGTTGGCGATTCGCCGACCTGCCGGCTCACCGCAAGGGGTTGACAACCGATAGGTTTCCGCTCGTGCACAATTGGCAACGTAGCATACACCGAAAAATTTTCAAACTTTGCGGCGATGCTGTTAAACCGTCGATCCATTTCAAGGGTTCCCGCCCCGAATGGCCTCGAGGAAGGCCTCACCGAACCGCTCCAGCTTTTTTTCGCCTACCCCGGTGATGCCGAGGAGCTGCTCACGGGTGACGGGTTTGACGGTGGCCATTTCCTGGAGCGTCTTGTCGTGGAAGACACAGTAGGAGGGAAGGCCGATGTCGAGGGCGATCCCGCGCCGGATCTCCCGCAGTTTTTCGAAGAGCCGGCGGCAGCTGTCATCAGCAAGCGGCGCGGCGCGGGGCCGGGCCCTGGCTGCGGGCTTTGGGGGGCTGTCCCGCAGGGTGTCCCTGCGGAAGCGGACCGCCTGCTCGTTTTTCAGGATCGGCCGGCTTTTTTCATTGAGTTTGAACCCTCCGATTTCGGCCATGTCGACCGCCAGGTAGCCGCCGGAAACCAACTGCCGGAACACCGAGCGCCACTCGTTGGGCGTGAGATCCTTTCCGACCCCGAAGGTCTTGATCGTGTCGTGCCCGAGCCTTCGGACGCGCTCGTTCGGGTTGCCTGTCAGGACATCGACGAGGTGGGCGGCGCCGAACCGCTGCCCGGTGCGATAGACGCACGAGAGCGCCTTTTGTGCCGCAAGCGTCGCATCCCAGGTTTCGGCGGAGTCATGGCAGTTGTCGCAATTCAGGCAGCGGGTCGGGTAGTTTTCGTCGAAATAGCGCAGCAGGGCCATCCGCCGGCATTCGACCGTTTCGCAGAACCCGAGCAGGGCATCGAGCTTGCGGCCCCGGATGCGCTTGAAGGCCCCATCGCCTTCCGAGCCCTCCTGAAGTTTGCGCATGGCAACGACGTCGGCGAGCGAGTAGACCATCCAGGCATCCGCCGGTCGGCCGTCCCTTCCGGCCCGCCCGGTTTCCTGGTAGTAGGACTCGATGCTCGCCGGCAGGTCCAGGTGCGCAACGTAGCGCACATCCGGCTTGTCGATCCCCATCCCGAAAGCGATGGTGGCCACGACGACCAGGCTCCCGGAGTCGAGAAAACGCCGCTGGTTCTCGAGCCGCTCCTGCCGGGACAGACCGGCGTGATAGGAGAGGGAGTCGATCCCCTTCTGCCGCAGCCACTCGGCCGTTTCGTCGGCCCGCCGGCGGGTCCTCACGTAAACGATTCCGGACTCACCCGGGTGCTCGCTGCGGATGAACCGCAGCAGCTGGTTCCTGCCGTTTTCCTTTATCTGCACGCGGTAGGTGATGTTCGGCCGGTCAAAGCTCGAAACGAACCGCGCCGCATCCCTGAGGTTCAGCTTTGCGAGGATGTCCGCACGTGTGTGGGCGTCGGCGGTGGCCGTGAGCGCTATCCGCGGCACGTTCGCAAAGGCAGCGGTCACAGTGGCGATCTGCAGGTATTCCGGCCGGAAGTCGTGCCCCCACTGGGACACGCAATGCGCCTCGTCGATGGCGAACAAGGCGATCGGAATTCGTTGCAGGAGGCCCTGAAAGCCCTCGGTCGCCAGCCGCTCGGGCGCCACGTAAAGGATGTCCGTCTGCCCGCTCGATACCCGTCGCGCAACGGCGGCCGCCTCGTCACCGGAAAGGCTCGAGTTGAGAACGTCGGCCCGCAGACCGTTCTGCCGCAGGCCGTAAACCTGGTCCTGCATCAGCGCAATCAAGGGGGAGACGACGATGCCCACCCCATTGCGCAGAATCGACGGAATCTGGTAGCAGACGGATTTCCCGCTGCCGGTCGGCATGAGCGCAAACACGTCGCGGCCATTCAGCAGGCACTGGATGATCTCGGCCTGATGGGTGCGAAACCCCTTGAACCCGAAATTGCGGCGCAGGACGCTGAGCGGGTCCAGCGGGGCCTTACTCGAAGCTGGTCTTGGCGTCATGGGGTCTGCCCCGGCAGGCGTCATTCGGCAGGTTTCGCCGCACTCGTTTTCAGGCCGTAAATGAGGTCCCCGAGGTCCTTCGGCGGCGTGGGGAAACCCGGCTTGGCGTTCATGCGAATGGCCTCTTCCGGACAGCCGCTGGCGCAGACCGCGCACCCGAAACAACGATCCAGGTCGACTTGCGGCAGATTGCCGTCTCCCATGGCAAGCGCGGCCGCCGGGCAGCGGTCGATGCAGGTCCAACAGGCTGCGCAGCGGGCCGGATCGAAGTCCGGCAGAAACCCCGAGTTGAACACCAGGGAGGGTTTGGGCTGTTTCAGCACGCCGCTGATCACCTCGCAGTGCCAGCGGTCACAATTGCAGATGAAGTCGATGTCCTCGGTGGTGTTGCGGCTCATGTGCACCAGGCCTGCTTTTTCCGCCGCATTCAAAAGGTCGATCGCCTCCGTCTTGGCGAGCCGCCGGCCGCCGAGGCGTTCGATGGCGTACTCCGCGCCCTTGCCGAACCACATGCAGACCTCCATCGGCATCCCGTGGGTGTCCTCCCCCCGCAGGCGGGCCGCATGGCGGCAGTAGCAGGTCCCCACCCCGATGGTGTCGTACTTGGCGATGTAGCTCGCCATTTGGTCATACGTGTGGATGGTGTTTCCGGCCGCGATGGTCCGGTCCACGGGGATCACCCGGGTCACCGGGTAAAAGAGCCGGGCTTCGCCCTGAGCGGCGTCATGGGCTTTCTTGTAGGCGTGGATCAGCCTGGCGAGGGTTGCTTCACGGGCGCCTGTCCGGCCGGACATGAATTGGTACTCGAATATGCCCGGCATGAACGGCACTCCCTGGTAGACCCGCGCGCCTTGCAGGAGATAAGTTGCACAGAGCCCCTTGTCCGCCAGCCCGTCGAGTACCCTGGCGGTCTGCGCCTCATCGCGGCCCAGCGTCCGTGCCAACTCGGCCGCGGAAACCGGCAATCGCGGCAGGGCGTTATTGAGCTCGGCCTCCACCGGGGTGAAAAGGGCTTGCGCCATTTCATAAAACTCGGGGATGTCCATGCCAGCATAAGGCCCCCGGCGACCTTTCATCACCTTCAGCAATTCCCGGTAGACTGAACCTGGCATCGAACCGCCTCCTGCATTCAAGGATTGAGTGTTTCTTCCGGCAATTGCTCCATCGCACCCGTTGGAATCAACCGTATGATCCGATTTGCACTTCTGTCTGTTCACCGACCCTATCCCCGCCTGAGTCACAATGGGTTAATCCGGCCTCCGCCACGGGTAGGGCAGCTCCCGAATGGTGCCCGGGACCTCCATGGTCCTGAGGGCCTCCAGTGCGTCCATGAGGATACGCCGTTGGCGCTCCACGTTCCCGGGTTCCCCGAACATGCTGCCTCGACCAAACTTGACCCGCAGTGCCCTCGGAGGTTTGATTTTGGCCATTCGTTCGGCATCGTTGCCCATGGAAATTGTGACAAACCCCGCCTCCTCGGCCATCCGCTGAATCAGACCCACGGTCTGATGGCACTTGGGTCAAACCGGTACCAGCAGGAGAAGGTCGACTTTGTCGGTTTTGAGCTTTCGCAGGAGCGTGGGCACCGAATCAGTGATCAGGCTCACGGCATCGTTGACGTAGCTGAAGCTGTAGTGCATCTGCGCCACACGGCCTATGAGGTTATCCCTTTCCAGCTCGATCAACCGCTGGAGGGGAAAAATAACGTTGATGTCCCGCTCCGCAAGGCTGTGATCGAAGTGGGCGTGGGCAATGCCGAAGTCTTCCTGTCGGGCGGTTTTCGGGATTTCGCGGAACGAGGGGTCGCCGTGAATCGAGGCGGTGTCGAAGGGCGGCTGGGTGCCCTTGAGATACAAGCCGCCGCTGGTGACAAGGGCCAGGGTCTGCTGTGATGGGGATCCTTTGTAGGGCGTCCAGGGCACCTCTTCGCTGACGATCAGCGGGTAGCGTTTGACGACTTCCAGCACGTTGCCGGCCTGGAAATCGGCCAAGCCCTCCTCAACCCATTTTGCATAAGCGGCTTTGAAAGTTTCAAGGTCTATTGACATCGAAAGAAGCTATCAGAAGGCGCATCACCGGTCAATGCCGGCCTCTGTCAGAGACCTCTTTGATGAAGGACCCGTTTCAATCCAATCTCATGGCCCGAAATACGGAAGGCATCGGCTGATCAGAGGTCTTCCTGAGCACCAACGGCGTCCGCCCGCTTTCCGGCCAGCCCGGCCCACGCCAGCCGGTTCACGAAAAACCACCGGTTTCAGCCGGCCGTAAAAGCATGCCGGTTGTTCAAAAACTCCCGGTAGACCTTGAAATAGTCGGTATCCTCGTAAGCACACCGTTGCACCGGCGCGCTGTCGAAGGAATAAATCGTTGCGCCCGGGCAGGCGAGCAGCAGTGGCGAGTGCGAGCAAACGATGAACTGCGCGTGCCCTTTTCTTCCCATATCCCGGAAGATGGAAAGCAGCTCGATGCAGCGCCGCGGCGAAAGAGCGGTTTCGGGCTCGTCGAGCAGGTAGAGCCCCTTGATCGCATACCGCGACCGGAAAAAGGACATGAGAGACTCCCCGTGCGACTGGGTGAGCAGGGAGGCGCCGCCGAAATACTCCAGCACCCCCGGGTCCATGGATGCCCATTCGTCGAGGTTCTGGGCAAAGTTCCTGAAAATGTCGGCGGAGAAAAAAGAACCCGGCACGCTGCCGGCGGTCCACTTGACGCTGATGTATTTGTAGAGATTCTCTTCGTGCGGATTGCGGCGGTAGCGCGCACGCTCCGCGCCGCCCCAGATGTGCATGTTGCAGCGCCTGGCAATGGCCTGCAGCAGGGTCGATTTCCCCGTGCCGTTCTCCCCCATGAAAAAAGTGACCGGGGAATCGAGAGCGATTTCCCGCGTTTCGGCCAGCGCCGGTATGTTGAAAGGGTAGGCGTTCGGCACCGGAAACCGGTCCGGATGGATGGTTACGGTATCGATATGCATGGTGTTCCTTGACTGAACGGCTGAGACCTTATGGCATTTCTCCTAAGCACTTGCAGTGGATTCAGGCTAAAGAATCTCTTTGATGGCGGACATCAGTTTTTCCGCATTGGGCATGAAGAAGTTTTCAAGCGGCGGGCTGCAGGGGACCGGAATGTCCGGCCCCGTAACCCGTCTTAACGGAGCTTTGAGGCTCGAAAAAGCCTCCTCCATCACGATCGCTGAAATCTCACCGGCAAATCCTCCGGTGCGGGTCGCCTCATGGAGCACCACCAAGCGGCCGGTCTTGCGCACCGAAGAGAGCAGGGTCTCCTTGTCGAGCGGTACCATCGTGCGCAGATCCACGACCTCGGCGTCAATGCCTTCTCTCGAAAGATCGACTGCAGCCTTAAGGGCAACACCCAGCATCTTGGACCATGTCACCACGGTAACGTCCCTTCCCTGCCGCTTGACCTCGGCGCTTCCGATGGGAGTCAGGTATTCCTCATCGGGAACCGGCCCCGGTGCGAAGTAGAGCATCATGTCCTCGATGAAAATGACAGGGTTCTGGTCCCGAATGGCCGACTTAAGCAGCCCCTTGGCATCGGCCGGAGTCGAGGGCATCACAACCTTCAGCCCCGGACAGTGTGCCACCCAGGCCTCCAAATTATGCGAATGCTGACATCCGGCTCCGAAACCCGCTCCGCTCTTCATCCGCACGACCAGGGGGAAGGATGATTTTCCTCCCGAGAGATACCTCAGCTTGGCAGCGTGATTGACGATCATATCCGAGGCAAGTGTGAAAAAGGGATTGAACATGATTTCAACCACCGGTCTGAGCCCCGCCGCGGCCGCGCCCACGGCAAGGCCCGCTATGGCGGCTTCCGACACGGGTGTGTCTTTTACCCGCCCGGCGCCAAAGTCTTTCAGCAGGCCGGCCGTGGGAAGCATCGGATTATCGTGAATGCTCACCCCGACTCCCTCTCCGGCGATAAACACGCGGGGGTCTCGCATCATTTCTTCCCTGAGGGCCTGATGGATTGCCTGGCCCATTCCCAACTGCTGCATGGTGCCCTTCCTCTGCTGGTGTGGGTGGTTGTCGGTAGGTTTCACTTATAAAAAAACATCATCGAGCGCATCCTCCGGCTTCGGATAAGGGCTCTCCTCCGCAAAACGAACGGCGTCCCCCACTATCTCGTCGATCTCGGCTTCGATCCGCTTGAGCTCTTCGGCGCTGATCAGCCCCTGGGCGATCATCTCGTCGCGAAGCCGCGGGATGGGGCATTTTTCCTGCCATGCCGCAATCTCATCCTTGGGTTGATAGGCCTGATGGTCGCTTTCGCCATGCCCACGGCATCGATAGGTTTTGCATTCGAGGAGGGTAGGACCTCCCCGGGCAATGGCGAGGTCCCGGGCTCTTCGGGTGGCTCCGTATACCGCCAGCACATCATTGCCATCAACGACCTCGCCCGGCATAGCATAGGCGGCAGCCCTGTCCGCTATGTCCTGCACCCGGGTGTGCTCCTCGTAACGCTGGGCGCCTGCATAGAGGTTGTTCTCGCATAAAAAGACAACGGGAAGACCCCAGAGGCTCGCAAGGTTCAACGCCTCGTGGAAAGACCCCTCATCGGATGCACCGTCTCCGAAAAGGCAGACGGTGACGCTGTCTTCTTTCTTATACTGTTGAGCAAAAGCCACCCCAACGGCTATGGGCAGCCCTCCTCCAACCACCGTCGTCGTGCACGGGGCATTGACCTCCGGCACCGACAGGTGAAGAGTGCCGCTCTTTCCTTTGTTGCAGCCCGTGCTCTTGCCGAAGATTTCCGCCATGAGAGCTCTGGGGTCGGCCCCCTTCGCCAGGAGATGGTTATGGCTGCGGTGGTTTGAGATGATGACATCTTCAGGGCTGAGCGCGGCGCAGACCCCTGAGCCGATGGCTTCCTGCCCGGTGCATAGGATCATCATCCCGGGGATTTTCCCCTGAATTTTGCACAGCTCCACCAATGACTCCTCAAATCGGCGAGAGAGGAGCATCGACCGGAGCATCTCGATCCTTTTTCCCTTCGATACCTGCATGGATTCTCCTCCATCGACAGTCAGAGCGGGTCGCCTTTAGCCCGGACCCCAATCTTGTGAACCGCGCCAATCGGCGCACCTCCCACCCGCAGCTGCGGCTCACCCTCGGGCCCCTTGAAGAGCACCACATCCTGGGGGCTTCCGCCGCGCAAATCGGGACGGCGGCCGCGCAGCCCCGGGAAATCGAATGCACCCAGCGCCAGCTTCAGCAGGTCGATCCGCGCCTCCAAATCGGCCTTGTCGGCGCCCGGCCTGAAGTAGGCACCGAGCGCCGCATTGTAACGTTTCTTGATTTCTGTTTCGACACAATGCCGGCGCACGTCGAGCTGGATTTCCATAGCGTGGGATCGACGACTGGTGACGTATCGATTTTTTCTATCTCAAGGTTACAGACATCGGTCTGCGCTAAGCCAACGTGGCTCCGCGGGCGGCGAGAAGCTCGCGCAGCACCGACCGATGATACCTCTGCTCGTCGGCGCAATAGCACCCCACCGAAAAGCTGGTCTGCCGGGTCTTTCGGGCAACCTCTTTCTTGGGCGGTACGGGCGGCTGATGATCCGGGTAGCCCAGAGTGGCGGTGTAAACGCGCACACGCCGTGGCAGAAAGCCTGCCCCGTTGCAACTGATTTTTCCAAGCACTCACCGGCTCCGTTTGCCCCCGGCATTCTTCCTGCCCAGATCCGCCATCCCCATCAGCATGCGGATCTCCTCGGCCCATCGGTTCTCGTCGGGGGTCTCCAGGATCATGGGGATGCCGTCGAGCCGGGGATCGGCCATGATCCGCCGGAACGCCTCCAGTCCCAGGGTCCCCTCCCCGATGCGTTCATGGCGGTCCACGCGGCTGCCCATGGACTTCTTGCCGTCGTTAAGGTGCACCCCCTTGAGGAAGGGAAAGCCCACCACTTCATCGAAGCGCTCTAAGGTGGCGGCGTAGCCCGCAGGGGTCGCCAGGTCGTATCCCGCGGAGAAGCTGTGGCAGGTGTCCAGACAGACCCCCACGCGCGAGCGGTCGCGGACGCCCTCGATGATGGCGGCCAGGTGTTCGAACCGGTGGCCCAGGTTGGTGCCCTGACCGGCGGTGTTTTCGATGACCGCGGTGACCCCTCCGGTATCATCCAGGGCCAGATTGATCGATTCGGCAATGCGCGCGAGGCAGGCCTCTTCGGAGATGCGGTTGAGATGACTGCCCGGGTGAAAGTTGAGATACATGAGCCCCAGCTGCTCGCAGCGGCGCAGCTCGTCAATGAAGGCCGCCCGTGACTGTTTCAGCCCCTCGGGCTCCGGGTGGCCTAAATTGATCAAGTAGCTGTCGTGAGGCAGGATCTGTTCCGGTGTGTATCCGGCCTCACGGCAGTTGTCCTTGAAACGCAGGATCTCCTCCTCGGTCAGCGGCTTGGCCTTCCACTGGCGCTGGTTCTTGGTGAAGAAGGCAAAGGCGGTGGCCCCGATCCGCCTGGCGTTAAGCGGGGCGTTGTGAACGCCGCCGGCGGCACTGACGTGGGCTCCGATGTATTTCATCCTCTCCCTGCCCGCTGTGGTTGAACCGAACATCGTCCGAAATTACACCTTTTATCCAACCCAGCCAAGGTGGCGCCGCTCGTCTGCGGACGCTGCACGCGACGCTTTCCGCCGACCTTTTGGAAACCATATCATGATCGGGATGACACTTCAAAAGGAGGGCCGTGCCGCGATCCGGCGCCGACTCCGTCGACCGGCTGGCGCGCACAACTTGACCGTTGGGGCATTTCTGGGAATAACCTGTTCATGGCGGAAGCGATCGTATTGTTCTCATGCGGCGTCCTGCACCTGGAACCCTGCGGCCGCCTTCAATTGGATAGCGCTCAATAAATTGAGAAATAACGATCAATTTATTGAGATAGTCAAAATATCGTTTATTGGCCCCCACTCGCGGGAAAAACTTAAAACATATTTATTTCAAATAATTAAAGATATTTTTGGTTCTTGGCATAGATCTTGGTTAAGGAAGGGCGATGGAAAAGGAAATAGTCCATGTTGAAACGGTTGTCGGACTATCTCCAGATAGAAAGTTAGCGGACATGGGAGGAACGTCATGAAAAAAAAGATTATGGCCATTGCCGTTTTGATAGCTGTTTTTGCCATATTTTCCAGCACGCCTCGCGTCGAGGCCGAACCTTTGACCATTATGGCCATTGTCGGCGTTGCAACGGTTTTGACAATCAGTTCGGTGGATATCGTCGCAACCCATTACAACGATGACAAAGATATGCGCGCACAGGAGGAGGACACGAAAAAGATGCTGGTGGCCGAAGCCAAAACAGCGGCGCCGGCGTCAAAAGCGGTTGAAAGCCAAGCAACCGCCCAGCCGTAGCGCGTTGATAAGGCAACCACGCACACCAGCGGGATCGGGTTTTCGTCAACCGAACCAAGAGGGGGTGAGTCCCACCCTCTCTTTTTTTGGCCCCATCGCAAGCTGACCTTGGCTCTTGACATCCACACGCACTTGATGGAAAAACACCGGCCGGAGGCGGCGGAACGGCTGGAAAAGAGCTTACCGGTTGCAACATGACAGCAGGACAAGCCGAAAAGGTAACAAGCCGATCCACAAGGTGCTGAAATCAGAATAAAGCCCCCGTAGCTCAGTGGATAGAGCAACGGATTCCTAAAGCGAACAGGGCAAAAATTAAAGCCAATTAAACATTATAACTATAAGGCTTCATTTTATTTTTTGTGATCGTGAGTTTGGCAAAAGTTGAGTGCTTTTTGGGAAAAATAAACGTGGCAGGCACAAAAAGGTGCACAATAATTAAGGCTTCAGGTAAAACGTCGCGAGAGGTTCGAACCCTTGCGCTTCTTTCTGCCCTGCGCGGCATGGCCTCGAACGTTTTCAATCTTCCACTGAATAGCGGGATGGCCGGCAATACGACTGGCCTCCTCGTGGTCACCTTGAAAGATCAATTCCGTGGGCAGTTCCCCGTTTTGAACAGCAGTTATAAACTTTTCTTCATTCGGTCCCAGCGCCAGCAATTCGCGGACCTCTACCCAGGCTTTTCTAACAAGGCTGCTTGAATCCAGTTCAATATCCCCGGCCAGCATCGGCGAGAGTTGCTCTGAAATGACCCGCCCGTTTATGCGGGATTCAAGGCGTTTTCGGGAGTATGTCGGGAGAGGGTGCGGGAGCATCGTTGCCAATGCGATGAACCACGATCTGAAGGATGGTTTGCGCAACACGCTTCCGGCCTGCGCAGGCAGGTTGGCCACATCCCAGATATCCCTCGCGGCGCCACGGTCGAGGAGAGCGAGCAGCTTGCCGACAAGGATCTCGTCCAGACTCACAGTTCTCACGTTTGGACGATCCAACCCACCGGGCTGCCAGAGCTCTCTGCTCACTGTTCCTGCCAGCGGCAGCCGGAAGAGGAAGTTGAGGTCCAACTCGATGCGGTTCTCATGGCCGAGGACGGATCGGTAGCGCAGATAAATCTTGCGGCCGGCGAAGGAGTCGGCGGATCGCTGCACCCGGTACCCCTGACGCCCGGCGATTTCAGCTGCGGCTTCTTCCACCCGCGGCCGGTCCTCGAGCATTTTCTGCCGCTCGGTCTCCCCCACATAGTTGTAGTCCAGGTCGACGGACAGGCGTTTCGGTGGGCCATAGCAGAGGTTCAAGGCCGTTCCGCCCTTCAGCGCCAGCACGGCCCCTAAAAAGGGGTGCCGGGCAATGTCGCCGGCCAGTTCCCCGAGCCGGACGACTTTTTCGAGAGGCTCAACTCGATAGCCCGTCTCCGCAGCGCACTGCGTGAGGTATTCGAGGCTAACGCTCATCCGGTTCGCCCAGCTCAAAGACCTCTTTTGGAAGGATCAGGTTCCACCGCTTGGCCAATATCCCGCCGCGCCGGCCGCGCTCGAGGTATTGCTTTGACCGGGGACGGCGGCGTTCCATCCTGGTAAGCGTTACATCCGGGACGTGGAACGTTTTCTGGAAGCGCTCTAAAAACCAGCCGGTCGCCGCCCACAGGTTGGCGACGCCGCAGCGTTTCAGCACCGTTTCGAGAAGGTCCAGGTCGAGAACCGAAAAACTGCCGGCAGACCGTACGAGCTCCTCCGAGCCACCTGTAAGAGAGGGCCGTGAGAAACCTTCCACCAGAGTCCGCTCGGGCCCGGTCGTCTGGAGCAGCCGCCCCTGTCGCTCTATCTTGCGGACGCCGAGCAGCGCGCCGCGGCCACGGAAGCGGGTGGGGTACTCGATGAACCGCACGGATGCTCCATCCAGGGCCAATGGCCGGCGCCGCTTGGGCACATAGAGGGTGCATTGCTGCCACATGGAATGGGCGACGCCCAGCAGCTCCAACGCGCTGTGGTGTGAGAAGACCCCCTCGGGCTGGAGGGCCGTTGCGACGAGGACGGGATCGGGCTGGAATCGTTCGGCGTTTACGGCTGGCGGGACAACGGCATAAACACCTCGGCACACGGGCTTCAGCCTGCCGGCTTTGAGATGGTATTTGAGCCGGTTGATGGTCCCGGAGCGGCCCCCGTCTGGCGACAGGGCTTCAGTCGCCTCTACGAGAGAAAAGACCGGGTGGCTTGCGAAAAAATCCAGCGTCTTCATTTACGCCTTGCGCATTTACGGGCAATTTATTTGCCCTTATCGCTTACAAAACATCAACTCGAATAGACGGTAAAGTTGACACAAAGTGTTTATATGGGTATTTAAGTTACCTTAAAAAACATAAAGTGTCAACTATTCTTCGGCACAGATGGCTCTTGCCACACATCGCCGACCAGGGGGTCGATTCGGTCGGCATGTTCCCGGGCCCACTGCAGCCAACTCGCCAGCCTTTCCTGCCCCTCAGTCGGCAGGTCGCTCCTGCGGGCTTTCTTCTCGACCTCGATGACATAGGCACGCAGTTGGGATGCTTTGGTCCACCTCAAGGCTTGGTTTTCGAGATCCTGCAAGCGTTTCTGTTCCTCCTGGCGCCGGCGCTCCTGCTCGTCTCTCGCTTCGAGTTCTTCCTGACGCCGGCGTTCACGCTCCCTGTCCTCCAGTCTTCTCTGGCGTTCAAGATCCGCTATCGTCACCAGGTTGATGAGGAACTCCTTGAGCCCATCTTCGACCACTTTCGACTTGCCATCGTTCCAATTTTTCCGGATTCCCTCGAAGGCCCATGTATCAATTCGGAGGGACAACAACCCGGTAGGTTCGTAATCCCATTTCGTTGTGTCGAAGTGGCGGCCATATCGCGCGATATCCTTCTTCTCGGAATCCGTGAGCAGGTGATTGATCTGACGAGACTTCTCGTTGATGCCGAAGGATATGGTTTCATCGAAAATGACGGCCTCTGTTGTCTGCAAATGATAGCCCCGCTTGGCAGCTGCAGAGAAGCCCAGGTATTCGATCCGGGTCAACAGTGCCTGCATGATCCGCAAGGCTCTTTTTAATAGCCTGCGGCTTACGCGAACATCAAGAATCTCCTTCCCCCAAGGCCTTAGCATCGCATACTTGTCGGGTTCTGCTCCGGATAGCTTCTCGAGCGTTTTCTTGACGAGAGGATGTGCATGCCTGAGGTTTCTAGGCACCTTGATTGTTTGCCATGATTCAATGCGCGCAATAACTTCGTGCGCCTCAGGGAAAAGTGTAGGACCGGGTTTCTCAAGCTTGGGTTTGGCCACTGGCGATCTGTTCATGTTCAGCTCGTGGACCGTTGGCTAATCGTATTTGATCTTGGGGAGTAGTGTCCGTTCCATTCGAATGTGGTTTTGAATCTTTGCCCAGTACCCTCTCGGCGGAGTCGGCACGTTCAACTTCTTGCAGATCTTTTTTAGGGCTACGTTGGAGATGCCATATTTCGGAGCCAACCTGAAAATGTGGTATACATCCAAAAGCAGTTAAGCCATAGCAAGCCGACCGTGACCCTTGACATATACGCACACTTGATGGAAAAACACCGGCCGGAGGCGGCGGAACGGCTGGAAAAGAGCTTACCGGTTGCAACATGACAGCAGGACAAGCCGAAAAGGGAACAAGCCGATCCATGTCTTAAGCGCCAGTTTATGATCGCTCCGATCTGAAGAAATTGGGTGACACTCCCGAGTGTAAAAACCACTTACACAGAGAGGAGGTCATCCGATGGCAAGCACGTCAAAGAGGCCCGCAGCCCGGGCGAAACGGAAGAGCCGGCCCCTGGCGTTTCCGGTGGAGTTCCGGTTGCGGATCGTAAAACTTTACCTTGAGGAGGGGTACAGCCGCAAACTGCTGGTCGAGCAGTTTGGGATCAGCACCCATTCGATCCAGCGCTGGGTGAAGGTTTTTCGGCTTCATGGAGCCGCGGGACTTGAGCTGTGGAGGGCGGAGGAAAGCTGAGACGGTGGTCGGCTAAAAACTGTGACGCTGAGCTCGTAAGTGATCTGTTATCGGTATTTTTGTCAACACCGAACTTGTATTTCTCCTTGTATGGGTCAAGTTGGCAGTGGAGGCAATTTTTGTTTCATCCGGGCTTGGCGCAAACGGTAGCTCTCTCCGTTGGCCTCGATGATATGACATCGGTGGGTTAAGCGGTCTAATAGTGCACCCGTCAGCCGTTCGCAGCCCAAGATCCCCGTCCATTGATCAAAGGGCAGGTTCAAGGTTACGATCAGGCTCTGGTACTCATAGGCGTGGCTGACGACCTCGAAGAGCAACTCGGCTCTTGCTTTGGAGAACGGGATATAGCCCAGCTCATCGAGCACGATCAACTCGAAGCCCCGCAGCTGTTTCTGCAGTCGTT
>JBGSTS010000101.1:0-6180 GCA_041736435.1 Desulfobacterales bacterium
GCCGGCCCCACCGGCGGCCAGCCGCCGCGCGATTCGGCCGGCCGCCCAGCGCCGGATCCAAAAATGGGCGTAAACGGCAGCGGCCGCCAAGATGACCACCAGGGCGGTTTGAAGCACCGGGTAGGAGGCGAGAAACTCCCACAGCGGCAGGCGCAGCCTGAATCCCTGCCAATAACCGGCGTAGAGGGTGCCGGCCAAAAACAGGAGCAGGAGGGCTCCCAGCGCCGCGCCGTCCGTCCAGAGCGTCCACCGCCGCCACCTCGACAAAAACCGCTGCAGCTGCGGCACGGCCTCCTGCTCCAGTTGGCGTGCGGTTTGTTCCAGCATGCCCACGATGCGATAGGCCCGCTCGACGCCCACCTGCTCGATGCGCTGGTAGATGGCGTTGAGGTGGACATCGCGCTTGCTTTCCATGCGCGCCCGGACGGCGGCGTCCGCGATGGGCAGGGCCTGCTCAGGGATGTAGACGGCATAGCAGCGGCCCGCCGTGAGGCCGGACTGGGCCAGCGCCCGCTGCCAGGAGGCGAACACCTCCTCGGCGTTGTCGTCCTGGGCCGTGGCGTCGATCTGGTTCAGGATGTAGAGAAACTTGGTGGAGTCCCGGCGGCCGACCGAGCGGCGCACCAGGTGCTCCAGCGTGTCCTGCATGGAGCCCGACTCCGGATGGCGGGCGTCGAAGAATACCAGCACCAGGTCGGACAAGTCGATGATGTGGTCGGTGATCCGCAGGGTGGAGGTGCGCTGCGCATCGGCGTCGAACCCCGGGGAGTCGATCAGGATTCGGCCGCGCACGCTTTCGCTGGGGCAGGTTTTGAGCTGAAGGTAGGCATCGATCCGCCGCCCCTCCCCTTGGGCGACCTCCTCGATCGCGCGGCTCATGTGGTAAAAGGGGAAACGCGGGTCGGCATCCAGCGCCAGGCCCGGCAGCACGCGCACGGATTTCTCATCCGTAAAGCAGATGACCGTGAACTTGTCGTCTACGGCCTGATTGCCCACGGCCTGCAGCCGGTAGCCCAGGTAGTGGTTGATGAAGCTGGATTTGCCCGAGGAGTAAACCCCCAGGACCGACACGAGGGGCCACCAGGAGGTGCGGTCGGCGTGGGATTGGTTGCGCCCCAGCAGCCCGAGACGGCGGCTGATGCGATCCAGTTCGCGGAAGCTGTCGACGACATGCTCGAGGACCGGGTTCTCCTGCTTCAGCCGTCGCTTCAAATCGCGCAGCTTCTTGCCGACCTGAGTTTCCGGTACCATAGGGCGCCCCGTTCCAGTCTGTGTGCGGCCAGTCGGCATCCGGCTCCTTGATGGAGGCAAGTGGGGGGGAGTGCCGCTGCTCCTGCTAGTACACATAATCGGTCCAAGTCGCAACTGCTTTTTAGAAGCGGGAGAGGGCCGCGGCGGGGTCGCGCGGTGGTCACGCGGCGGCGGGGCAATCCACCGGGAAACTGAGGTGGAATGCGGCCCAGGCGCCTGGCTCGGACTCCGCCCAGACCCGGCCGCCATGGAGCTCGGCGATGTGCTTTACCGTGAACAGGCCAATGCCACTGCCGCGCTTGCTGTGGGTGTCCGCGTCCCGCACGCGGTAGAACTTGTCGAAAAGCCGCTTAGCATCGGCGGGTGGGAACCCCGCGCCTTCGTTCCGGACGCTGATCGTGACGACAGCGTTCTCCACCGCCACGGTCAGGCCGGCCTGGGCGTTTTCGCGGCCGTATTTGGCGGCATTGGTGAGCAAGTTGTTGAGGGCGATGCGCAGCAGGCCCGGGTCGGCCCGTACCGGCAGTTCGGCCGGGCAGCTCACGCTCAGGGTGATGTTGCGGGAGCGAAAGAACACGGCCGTCTGGTCCACGGCCATTTCGACCACCGTCTTGGGCAAGTCGATGCGGAACGTGACCGCGCCGAGCTCCCCGCGCTCCAGGCGGGAGAGGTCCAGGTAGTCCCGCACCATGTCCTGGAGTTCTGCGCAATTGCGCTGAATGCGGGTGAAAAAATCGGAGACCTGAGGCGAGACCTGGCCGAGATATCCGTCCACCATAGTGGCGATCAGCATCTGGATTGCAGCGAGCGGGGCTTTCAGCTCGTGGGTCACGAAGCCGAGGGTCTGCATGTAATTTTT
Source organism: Desulfobacterales bacterium (assembly GCA_041736435.1). Lineage (GTDB taxonomy): Bacteria > Desulfobacterota > Desulfobacteria > Desulfobacterales > SpSt-501 > SpSt-501. The sequence goes on from JBGSTS010000101.1 coordinate 2,111, forward strand.
ATTGGACTGCTCCAGCTTGCGGTTGGCGAGGCTGAGCTCCTCGTTGCGGGCCCGCAGCTCCTGGTCCCGCTTGCGGATGGCCGCGCGCATCTCCGCAAAGGCGCCTGCAAGGCGTTTCAGTTCCCGGTAGGTGTGCGGAATGGAGGTTGCGTGTTCCAGGTCCCCGGTGGCAAGCCGCGCGGCGGAGTGGCTCAGGGCCAACACGGGACGAGTGATCCGGTTGACGATCCACAGGGCGGCGCATACCGCAATCAACCCGACCGCGGCCACCGGAAGGAGAAAGCGTGCGATGAGTCGATCCTGGATGTCGTCGTAGGGATCGCGCAAAAGTCCGACATAGATCATGCCGACCGTTTTCCCGGAAGGATCCCGCAGGGGGGTGTAGGCGCTCAAATACCAGGCATCCACAACCAGCGCCTCGCCGCTGTAGTTCATGCCGTTTTCAAGAACGGCATCCCGGACGGTTTCTGAAACCCGGGTGCCGATCGCACGGGTGCTGTGCTGGGTGAGCACATTGGTGGCGGCGCGCACCCCGCCCAGGAAAATGGTCACGGTACCGCACGGCTTGCCCTTGTAATCCTTTTCGCTGAAAACCGTGTCGCGCAGGTTGTCGACCAGGCCGTGGTTGAAGTTCAGCAGCCGGCCGCCGTAGATCAGCGCCGTCACCAGGCCGTTGTCGTCGGTAATCGGGCGGGCGATCCACCACATCAGGGCCGAGCGGCCGACCGGCTCCCCACCCTCTTCCGTTTCGAAAATCACGGCGGCATTCTGAAGCGCCGCCCCCCCTTCCAGCATCAGCCGCTCCGGATCGAGGAGAACAGTGCCCCAGGCCGTTTTGCCTTCGAGGGCCTTGCGCAGCACAGGGTCGCGTTCGAGCGGAATCCGCCGGGCGGGAGCAGGGTGGGTGCCGGCAAGCGGCCGCCCCTCGCTGTCGCAGAGGTTGAGGACGGTGAGATCCAGTTCGCGCTTGACGGCCGCGAGCGTTTCGGACAGGCCGCCGGGGGCGGCGGAGACCCGGACGGAGGCGCTCTCCAGGGCGTAGGCCACACGCGCCAACTGCTCGCGGTAGCCGGCCGCCACGATTTCCAAATCCTGGTTGACCCGGGACTGGGCCTCGCTGCGCACGCTCGTGTTGATGCTGACGACCCCGATGGCCCCGATCAGAGCGGCCGGGACGAGGGCCACCGCCAGCATCCACGCCACCAGCACGGTCCGTATCGAAATGGAAAATGGCCTGCGTTTCAATGGGTCATCGTCGAATTTCGAGTGCTGGTCCAGGGTCTCAGCCACCGTTGAGCCTCCTCCTCCCGCATTTTTGGCAACCATCCACGTAAGTTAGGCTTTTTCCTGTGGGAGTCGCGCCGTGGCGAGACCGCGATTGGATCGCGGCTGGAAGCCGCTCCCACAAAATCTGACCTTACTCGCTAACGATGCGCCGCCGCAGGTGGCGTGCAACCCATAGCACGAGGCGTAAAAAACAAGAAGAGCATTTTTCCGCCGGAGGCGGAAAAATGCAACGCCGAAATCGGGCTTCCGGCTTCGCCATCAGAGGATGGTTTTTAGCTCCCGGCGTATGCCGTTCAGATGGTCCCGCATCCACTCCGCCGCGCCGCGGCCGTCCTCGCGCTCGATACAGGCAAACACCTGTTTCAGGGTGCGAATGGCATGGTCCCGGTAATCCCCCGAGATAAGGGTGGTCCGGAAGGTTTCGTGGTGGCCGACCACTTTCTCGAGCAGAAATCTCAGCATCTCGCTGAAAACCGGGTTGAGGGTGGCCTCGGCGAGCGTGGTGTGGAACTCCACGTCGGCCTTGAGAAACCGGCGGTAATCTTCGCGGCTCTCCTCCATCTCCCGCAAGGCCAGCTTGAACCGCTGCCGATGCGCGCTTTCGGCCCTCTCCGCGGCCAGCTCGCCCGCGCGGCACTCGAGAGCCTCGCGCAGCTCCAGCACATCCAGGAGGCTTCCGGCCCGCAGGGCAGCGTGCAGGGTGGAGGCAGAAAGGTCTTTCGCCGGAGGCTCGCCGGCAACGAACGTGCCGCGACCCTGCTGAACGTCCAGGTAGCCCATCACCGCCAGGGCATTCAGGGCTTCCCGCAGGGAGGAGCGGCCGACGCCGAAACGCTTGGCCAGATCCCTCTGGGAAGGCAGCCGGGAGCCGGTGGTGATCTCACCGCTCTTCAGTTTTTTCAGAATCTGCTCGACCACGATTTCGGGAGCTGAATTCTTGCGGATCGCTTCAAAAACCATCGCTATGCCTTTCTCGAAACTCAGCCGGCAGACGAGCGCCGGCAGCCGGGCCGGAATCGCATCAAGGCCATCTCGTTACGCTTGACACCGGAGAAAACCCCTTGTAAGATCACCTGGTCAGGTCTTCAGACCACTTGATATAACAAACTGAATTGAAAATCAATTATGAAGGCTTTTAACTATAATTTTTCTGCGTGCGGCCTGTCGGCTGTTTCCGGCATGATAGAACAGACCAGCGGCCGGATTTTCAATGTGATGCGGTTTTCCACCCATGACGGCCCCGGAATCCGTACGACCGTCTTTCTCAAGGGCTGTCCGCTGCGATGTTGGTGGTGCCACAACCCGGAAAACTGGAACGACGTGCCGACCGAGCTCTTCCTGCCGGAGCGCTGCATCGGCTGCGGGGCCTGCATAGAGAGCTGCCCCCAAGGAGCCTTGTCGCGCACCCCGCAGGGAATCGCGGCCGACCCGCAACGCTGCCGGCACTGCGGCCGGTGCGTCGAGATCTGCCCCTCCGAAGCCCGCGAGCGCACGGTGCGAAAGGCAAGTGTAGCCGAACTGGTGCACGCCATCGAGCGAGACGCCCCATTCTACGAGCAGTCCGGCGGCGGGGTGACCTTCTCGGGCGGCGAACCCGTGTGTCAGCCCGATTTTCTGCTGGCCTTGCTGCAGGCCTGCGGCCGGTTGGGGATCCACCGTGCGGTCGACACCAGCGGCTATGCCGAAAACGGGCTGCTGCTCGAGGTCGCCCGGCACACCGATCTATTCCTTTACGATCTGAAAGCGTTGGACCCCGTCCGCCACCTGGACCAAACGGGGGTGGATAATCGCATCATTCTCGCCAACCTGGAACTCCTTTCCGGATCCGGGGCCGATATCATTCTGCGCATCCCGCTCGTCCCGGGCCTGAACGACGACGACACCAGCATCGATTGCATCGGGGCATACATCGCCGGGCTGCCCCGCAAGCACCCGGTGGACCTGCTCCCCTTTCACCGCGCGGCCAAAGGCAAATACCAGAAACTCGGCCGGAGCTACCGCGGGGAGACGACAGACCCGCCCGAGCCGGGGCGCGTCGCCGAGATCGTAAAGCGATTGTCCGGATTCGGCCTGAACGTAAACGTGGGAGGATGAGGTCATGAACGAACGCATCGAACAGCTCCGGCAGGAGAGCCAAAACACCCACCCTTCTGTTTCCATCGAGCGGGCGCTTTTGGTCACCGCCTTTTACCGGGAAGAGGCCGGAAAGCACTCCACCCCCGTCATGCGGGCCCTGAACTTCAAAAATCTCTGTGAAAAAAAGACGATTTACATCGGCGCGCGGGAACTGATCGTCGGCGAACGCGGCCCCCGGCCCAGGGCCGTGCCCACCTTCCCGGAGCTGACCTGCCACAGCGCCGAGGACCTGCGCATCCTAAACTCGCGGCCCATGACGAGCTACCGCATCTGCGCAGAGGAGATCCGCACCTACGAACGGGAGGTGATTCCCTATTGGCAGGGCCGCAGCATGCGCGACCGCATCTTCAGCCGGCTCCCCGCAGAGTGGAAAAAAGCCTATGAGGCCGGGCTCTTCACCGAGTTCATGGAGCAGCGCGCGCCGGGCCACACGGCGCTGGACGGCGCGATCTACGCCAACGGCATGCTCGATTTCAAGCGGGAGATCGCCGCTGCACTCGCCCATCTGGACTTCAGGAGCGACCCGGCGGCCACCGCCAAGGCCGAGCAGCTGAAGGCGATGGATATCGCCTGCGACGCCGCCATCCTCTTTGCAGAGCGGCATGCAACGCTGGCCGAGGAGATGGCGGCCGCCGAGGTCGACCCCC
>JBGSTS010000113.1:0-31290 GCA_041736435.1 Desulfobacterales bacterium
GCCATGGCGCAGCGACCAGCGCCGGAGCCATGCGTTGGCGGCGAGAACCCCGGCGGCAATCAGGATCATTCCGGAGACGGCAAAACTGACCCCGGCGCTCCAGGCGGCCAGCGCGGCGGATGCGATCAGCGCGGCCGCCACCCAGCGGGCGTTTACCGGCCAGCGGACATATGGGTCCAGTGCCTGCCGGATGTCGATGGGTGCGGTGTCTGTAGAGAGTGCCGCCATGCGCCTTCCTTGCCTCCCCGCAGAGGTCAGGCCGGTGTGAACGCGCAGCCGGATCAGGCTCTCCTGCGGTCCTTCAAGACCGCTTCGATCTTCGCCAGAAGCTTTTTGGCGTCGAGCGGTTTTTCGAAGAGCCACTCCACCGGCCACTGCTCACCTAATATGAACTCGAAGGGGCCGGCGCCCTCGGTGCGGACCTTGTCGAGAAACGCCGTCAGCATAATGATGGGCAAATCCCTGAACTGCGGGTCTTCCTTGAGCTTGAAGGCCAGGTCGAACCCCTCGGTGTCGGTGGTCATCATGACGTCCAGGAGCATGATGTCGGGCTTGATCTGGTTCAACAGGCTGACGGCCCCGGCGCCGCTCACCGCCGTGTGGACCTCGTAGCCGTTGCTTTCCAGAACGATCCGGGTGGTGGCCACGATGTCCGGGTCGTCGTCCACCACGAGAATGAGACCCTTGGTGTCCATGGGGGGTTGCCTCCTCGGCCGGCCGGCGGGGTTGCGCTCACTCCTGGGCCGTGAAAGGGTTGACCACCATCACCGGTACGGGCGAGGACTTGACGACCCGTTCGGCAACCGAACCGAACATGATTTTGTCTAAACCCCGGCGGCCGTGGGTGCCCATGATGACCAGGTCGATCCCCATCGCCTCGATGTAGCCCAGGATCTCGTCGGAGGGATCACCGGCAGCCACCTTGACCTTGACCCCGTCGACCTCCTTGAAGTGCTCCTCGGCAAACTCATAGAGCCTCTTTTCCGCCCCCTCGATGACCTCCTTTTCGAACTGGCTCACCGAGGGGTGGGGCACATACATGCTGGTGAAGTAGTCGAACACCCGGGCAACGAAGAGCAGGTGGAGACGCGCCCCGTGTTTGGATGCCATGTTTTGCACGTAGGGCACCACCTTGATGGATGCCGGCGACAGGTCGACCGGGAACAGGATTTTCTTGAAGTCCTTCATGCGTCTCCTCCATCTATGAGTAAGTTGCTGCCGGTTGCACCGCGACGATCGACGTGCTCAGTGCGTGAAACGGCCGGAATGACGCCATATATCGGCAGGTTTCCAAGGCGCGTTCGGGGCCGTTAAGCGGAACCAGGAATGGTCGGTGCTTTTCCATGCGAGACCCCCTGCGGGCGATGGGTTGGGGGGGGGGTGACCGTGCCGTGCCATGGGTTCTGATGAACAACCAGCAACAGACATGCCACTCGCCGGATCTGGCCGTTGAGAAATCAACTTTTTGAATTGTTTAAACAATATTGTTGTTCGGGAGGCGCTGAGAACAAAGGGAGCAGCCGCCGGCCTGTCGGGTTGCTTTACATTTTGTAAAGATACCGCCGGAGGGTGCGCACAAGATCTTTCAGCGCCGGCGGCATGCACGCGCAGCGCGGGCGCCGCCATGTCAAGAACGGCTTCGAGCGCTGCGCGCCGCGGCCCAGCGGGGTCAGGCTGAGAAAATCTCCCGCCGGTTCTCCCGGTGATCGACCAGGTAGAGCAGGGTTGCCACCTTGGCGAGCTCTTCCTTGAGCCCCGGCAGCTTCGAGCGGTCCAGGCCGTACATGCGGATGTAGACCTTTCGGAATCCTTCCGGGACCTTCTCGTAGGAGCTTAGAATGCTCACCATGCGGCCGCCGTGTTTGCGGATGGGGTCGGCCAGCTCCTTAATGGAGCCCGGCCGGTCATGGACTTGAAACGCCAGCTGAATACCGCGCTTGCCGACGCCGGTCAGTGCGATCAGCACCCGGAAAATGTCCGTCTGGGTGATGGTGCCGACCACGGTTCCGGCGGCATCGACGACGGGGGCCCCGGAAATTTTTTTGGCGAGCAGGATCTCGGCCGTCTCCTCGACGGTCAGATCCGGCGGCACGCTGATCGGGAACTTGGTCATGATGGACTTCACTTTGATCTTGGCGATCAGGTAAAGCATTTCGTGCACGTCCAGCGTGGTGGCGTCCGAGGCCGAGGCCCGCTTCAGGTCGCGGTCGGTGACAACCCCGACCAGGCTTCCTCTGTGGAGCACCGGCAGCATGCGGATGGCGTTCTGCTTCATCAGCTTGATGGCATCCTGCATGGAGTCGTCCTCGTCGATGGTGACCGGGTTCGGGCTCATCCAGTTCTTGACCAGCATGGGGACCTCCTTCGTGTGAGGGTGCGTGGAACGGGGTTTACGGGGCCCCAACCGTCCGGGGTTCGCAAGCATAGCACATCCGATTCGGCCGATGCAATCTGCTCGGAGGATTTTCCCATTCATGCCCCCGAGGGGGCTCAGCCCGGCTCGTCCTCCACGGTCGTCTTCAGCTTGAGCCGGTACTTGTCGATCTTGGAATGCAGGGTCGGCCGCGACAACCCGAGCAGCTTGGCCGCCCGTGACCGGTTGCCGTGGGTCAGGGTCAGCGCCTCGCTGATCAGCATGCTGGCGAACTGGTCCATGGCGACGTCGAATCGGTTGGGTGCCTGGCCGGCGGTGAGGCATTGGCGGATCCACTGTCGCGTGGGCAAGTCCGTCCCGCGGGGGAGAGCTCCTGGGGCGGCGGCGCCCTCGACGACATGGGCCACTTCGGAGGCCTGGATCGGGGCCCCGCGGTTGAAGATCAGCGCCTTCTGGATGGTGTTGGCCAATTCGCGCACATTTCCCGGCCAGCCCTGGCGGGCCAGCGTTCCCACGGCCTCCGGGGCAATTCCGGGGTTGTCCATGTCGAGCTCGGCGGCATAGCGCGCCAGGAAGTAATCCACCAGCAGCGGGACGTCGTCCAAGCGATCCTGCAGGGACGGCAAATTGATGGTCACGACCTTCAGCCGGTAATAAAGGTCTTCGCGGAACCGGCCCAGCTGCAGGGCGGTTTCAAGGTCGCGATTGGTGGCAGCGATGATGCGGACATCGACCGGAATGGTTTCCCTCCCGCCCAGCCGTTCGATGCTGCGCTCCTGGAGCAGGCGCAGGATCTTCGACTGGATTCCGAAGGGCATGTCGCCGATCTCGTCCAGGAAGACCGTGCCGCCGTTGGCCTGCTCAATTTTTCCCAGGCGGCGGTGGGCGGCCCCTGTGAAGGCGCCGCGCTCGTAGCCGAAGAGCTCGCTTTCAAGCAGGTTTTCCGGAATGGCCACGCAGTTGATGACTTGAAACGGCCTGTCGGCCCGCAGGCTGTAAGTGTAGATCGCCCGCGCCACGAGCTCTTTTCCGGTGCCGGACGCCCCCCGGATGAGCACGGTGGCCTCGGTGGAAGATACCCTCCCGATGGCCTTGTAAACCTCCTGCATCGGTCGGCTGCGGCCGATGATCGCCTCGCGGCTCGCCGGGTCAGGGCCTCCGTCCATGTCCACCGGCGAGCGCATGAAGCGCCCGGCCTCCAGGGCCTGGGCGATCACGGCCAGCATCGCGGGGATCTCGAACGGCTTGAGAACGTAGTCGAAAGCCCCGAGCTTGGTGGCTTCGATCGCGTTTTCGGTGGTGCCGTAGGCGGTCATGATGATGACCGGCAGCTTGGGGTCCAGGCCGTGGATCACGCGAAAGGTCTCCAGGCCGCTTTGTCCCGGCAGACGCATGTCCAGAATGACGAGGTCCGGCGCGTGCCGCTGGACTTTTTGCACCGCTGTTTCGCCGGAGGCCGCACTCTCCACCGTGTAGCCCTCTTCGGAGAGCAGCTTCTGGAAGCTGCGCCGCAGCTGGTCGTCATCGTCAACGATGAGAATGGTGCTCATCCCCCGGCTCCTCGAACGGAATGCTGATGATGAACGTGGTGCCCCGGTCTTCACCGGATTCGACCTCGAGCCGCCCGCGGTGGTCGGCAATGATGCGCTGGGCGATGCTTAACCCCAGGCCGGTGCCGTCCTCCTTGGTGGAGAAAAAGGGATGGAAGATCTTCTCCCGCAGGGCGGCCGGGATGCCGGGGCCGCTGTCGCGTACCCGGATGACGGCCGCCCGCTTCCGGTCGGGAAGAGGGACGGTGCGCTCCTCGATATCGATCGTCCCGCCCCGCACCATGGCCTCGCAGGCGTTGACCATGATGTTGACCAGGACCTCCTTGAGCTGCTCGGGGTCGGCCGTGACCTCGGGCAGCGGCTCGAGCCGCTGGACCCGCACGCTCACATCGTAGGATCGCAGGCGATGCTCGAGGAGGCGGGTGGCGGAATCCACAACGGCGCTGGGACTGACCGGCTGCATCCGGAGCCGTGGCGGGCGGGAGAACTCGAGAAAGTTCTGCAGGATCGTGTCAATGCGGCGGATCTCCGCGGCGATGACCTCCAGATCTTCCTTCTGCGTGTGGTTGAGCTCCAGCGATCGGCTCAGCGAAAACAGGCGCATCTGAACCGACGTGAAGGGGTTGCGGATGCTATGGGCCATGCTGGCGGCCAGCTTTCCCATGACGGCCATCTTCTCCGTGTGGGCCAGGGTTTCCCGGCTGCGCTCCAGCTCGACGTTGGTGTGGTCGACATCGTGCAGGAGCACACGCACGCGACGGCTCAACGTTTTGAGTTCGTCGCCGGACCCGCGGGGCTCTCCGTGGCGGGCCGCTTCCGCCATGAGCTGGCGCAGGGGAACCAGCATCTGGTAGGCGACGACCAGGAAAAGCAGCGTGCCGAGCGTGGCCGTGGCCGCGATGGCGGCCAGGGCCGCCAGGCGCATATGGAGCGCCTGGCTGCGGATGGCGGCCTGGACACCGGGCAGCGTCTCCGGGGTGGTGGAGGCCACCAGCCCTTCCATGCGGTAGGTGGTGACCACCAGCATCAGGCACAGGCCGGAGATGATGACGGCCAAGCCGCCCAGGATCAGTAGGATTCTGGATTTCAGGCTGATGCGAAGCATGCACGCCTCATCGCATCCTTAATCCGGACGGGCCGCCGGCAGGCCGGCATCTTAGTGTTCGCCTGGAAACCAAGCGTACAACCAGCGGATATGACCCACCACGGCATCCCCCCGGTTGGGACGCAAATGCAATCGGTCGCAGCCTTATGCTATCAGTGTCCATCCAGAAATGGTGGATTTCGGTTCAGGCCAAGGCCGCAGCGATGTCGCAACCGGAGGCGTAGTTTCTCTACGCCGAGGATTGCGAAGAGCGAGAACGCCGGCCTGGGCCGAAGGACGCCGTTTATGGATGGATACTAGTTGCCCCCGGCGCGCGAGCTCAGCACCATCTCCTGGAGGTGGGCAAACACGGCGGCACCCTCGATCCCCGTTTTCAGCTGGCCGGAGGCGATCCGGTGCAGGCGCGGCAGGGCATCCTTCTCCAGGGAGCCGAAGCGCTCCTCGGTGAACTGCAGCAGGTGGTGCATGCGGTTGAAAACGACGGCCGGGCCGAGAACCTCCTCACCGGTTACGCGGGAGAAGAGGGCGCCGAGCACGGTGCAGTGGGGCACGCGGAAGCCCCGCGGAGGCTCCCGGAAGCCTAAAAGCTCGGCCAGCAGGGCCAGACACTCGTCGACGCCCTCCGCGTAGCGGCTTTCGAGGGAGGCCATCCCGTCGCGGCGGATGTCGTTGATCTCCTCGGCGCTGAAGGTCAGGTCGAGTGCGGCGATGCATTCGGCCTGCACCTGCCTGAGGGAATCCGCCTTGCGGCTTACCTTGACGTCGGAATCCCTCAGGATTTTGATGATATTGCCGATTTTCACCATTTCGCCGACGTCGGGGCTCTTACGCATCGCCACGTCCTTGGCCGTCGTGCGGTAGATGGGCAGCTCGTTGTCGAGTACGAGAATCTTGGGCGGCGGCGTGCCGGTCTCCAGAACGAAGAGATCCAGGTCGCGCTCCCGCCGGTAAACGTAGGGGCTCAAGCCCAGCAGCTCGCGCATGGCGCTCTTGTCGAGCTTGGCCTCGCTGCCCGCAGGGCCGAGGGTGGCCAGCACGCGTTCCGCCAGGCGGTCGATTCGGATTTTGGTCAGCAGGTTCTCCTTGAATCCCATGTGGCCTCCGGCGAGTTTGCCGTATTTGTGTAACACAACCGCCCTGGAGAGTAAATTGACCTGCCTATGGGGATGGTGTATAGAGGCCGGACCGGTCTGACCCGGTGCAACAGCCCGGAACACACCCAAGGCGCAGCATGACGGACCACGTACTCCTGACATATGCGGGTCAACACTACCGGCTGCCGCTTGTCATCGGCTCGGAGGGGGAGCGATGGACGACCCCGGCTGGAGGCTCTGTCGGCCGCGGCAGGTCTACACCGGGCCGAACCAGAGGCTCTATGTGCCGATTGAAGAACGCCCTTGAATTCACCCCTCCGGAGGGGTGAATTCAAATAAGAAATGAATCCACTGATGCGACCGAAACCGTAAAGAGGGAGGAGACCATGATTGTCGGCGTGCTCAAGGAGATCAAGACCAAGGAGAACCGGGTGGCGATGACGCCGGCCGGAGTGGAGCAACTGGTGGCGCATGGCCACACCGTGGGCGTCGAAACGCTCGCGGGGGAAGGCTCGGGTTTCACCGACGCGCACTACGAGCAGGCCGGGGCGCGTATCATGGCCTCGCCCAAACAGGTCTACACGAAGTGCGCCATGGTGATGAAAGTCAAGGAGCCGCTGCCCGTGGAATTTTCCCTGATCCGAAAGGGCCAAGTGGTCTTCACCTATTTTCATTTCGCGGCCTCCGGGGAGTTGACCCGGGCGCTCATCGCCTCCGGGGCTACGGCCGTGGCCTACGAAACCGTCGAAAAGGCGAATGGGTCCCTGCCCCTGCTCACGCCGATGAGCGAGGTCGCCGGGAAGATGGCCGTGCACGAGGGCGCCAAGTACCTCGAGAAGATCTACGGCGGCAAGGGCAAGCTGCTGGGCGGGGTGCCCGGGGTGGACTCCGGCACCGTGCTTGTCATCGGCGGAGGGATCGTGGGCGTCAATGCCGCCAAGATCGCTTGCGGCCTGGGGGCCAAGGTCTACCTGCTGGACACCAACCTGGAGCGGCTGCGCTACTTGAGCGATGTCATGCCTCCCAACTGTTTTCCGGTGGTCTCCAGCCCGGCCAACATCCGCAAATACCTCCAGGAGGCCGACCTGGTGGTGGGCGCTGTGCTCATTCCGGGCGCGACCGCCCCCCGGCTGGTCACGCGCGACATGCTCAAGCTCATGAAGAAAGGCACGGTGATCGTGGATGTCGCCATCGACCAGGGCGGCTGCGTGGAGACGGCCCGGCCGACCACCCACGACGACCCGATCTACGAGGTGGACGGGATCATCCACTACTGTGTGGCCAACATGCCCGGCGCGGTCTCCATGACCTCGACCATCGCTCTGACCAATGCCACCCTGCCGTATGCCCTCCAGATCGCCGACAAGGGCATCGAGCGTGCCGCGCTCGAAAACCCGGAGATCGCCAAAGGGATCAACATCATGGCCGGCAAGGTGACCTACCCGGGGGTGGCCCAGGCCTTCGGTTTGAAATACACCCCGCTCGAGAAGGTGCTGAGCCGGAAGCGGCGGGCCTAATGCCCGGGAAGCAATCCAGGGTTCAGGGCTCGGAGATGAGGGTTCAGAGTTCAGGGGTCAAATGCTACACCTTTATTCGCTGCAGGCCCCGCCTGCCTGCTGAACCTTTGAACCCTGAACCTCGTACCCTGAACCCTGTCCCTTGTAGCCTTTACCTCAACCCCGGAGAGGAGTCTCGCAGAATGGCGAAAAGGAAGCCGTCGATCGATGAGCTGTGCGTCAACACGATTCGTGCGCTGGCAATGGATGCCGTCGAGGCAGCCAAATCGGGGCACCCGGGCGCCCCCATGGGACTGGCGGCGGCGGGGTTTGTGCTGTGGACGCAGGTGCTCAAGCACAACCCGGCCGATCCGGCCTGGGCGGACCGGGACCGGTTCGTGCTCTCGGGCGGCCACGCGTCCGCCCTGCTTTACAGCCTGCTGCACCTGTGCGGGTACGACCTGCCGCTGGAGGAAATCCGGCGCTTCCGGCAGTGGGGCAGCCGGACCCCGGGCCACCCGGAATACCGTCACACCCCCGGGGTGGAGACCACCACCGGCCCCCTCGGCCAGGGGATTGCCAACGCAGTCGGCATGGCCATCGCCGAACGGCATCTGGCCGCGTGGTTCAACCGCAGGTCGCAGAAGATCGTCGACCACTTCACCTACGTCTTTTGCGGCGACGGGGATCTTATGGAGGGCGTTTCCGCCGAGGCGGCCTCGCTCGCCGGGCACCTGGGGCTGGGGCGGCTCATCTGCCTCTACGACGACAACCGGGTCACCATCGACGGGGGCACGCAACTGGCGTTTACGGAAAACGTGGTCCAGCGGTTCAAGGCCTACGGCTGGCAGGTGCTGCGGGTTGGCGACGGTAACGACCTCGGCGCTATTCGGCAGGCCTTCTGCGAGGCGCGCACGGAACGCACGAAACCCTCGCTGATCGCCTGCCGCACTCAGATCGCTTACGGCAGTCCGAACCAACAGGGGTCCCACGAGGCCCACGGCGCCCCCCTGGGGCCGGAGGAAGTGCGCCTGACCAAGCTGCGGTTGAACCTGGCGCCGGATGAAACCTTCTGTATCCCTGAGCCGGTGCGCGCCCGCTTCCGCCGCTGCATCGCCAGCGGCGTCAAGACCGAAGCTGCCTGGCGCCGGCGGTTCGACAGCTGGGCGATGAAGCATCCGGACTTGCAAGCGGCCTGGCGCCTGGCCATGGAAAAAGAGTTGCCGCCCGGTTGGGATGCGGGGCTGCCGGATTTCGCCGATGCCAAACCGATCGCCACCCGGTCCGCCTTCGGTATGGCCCTGAACGCCGTGGCGCCTCTGCTGCCGGATCTCATGGGGGGCTCGGCCGACCTCACCCCCTCCAACAACACCCTGATCAAGGGCGCCCGTAATTTTCAGAAGGAGACGCCGGAGGGCCGCTATCTGCGCTTCGGGGTGCGGGAGCATGCCATGGGCGGCATTCTTTCCGGCCTTGCCCTGCATGGGGGCGTGCGGCCCTACGGGGGCACCTTCCTGGTGTTTGCCGACTACATGCGCCCGGCCATCCGCCTGGCCGCCCTGATGAAGCTTCCCGTGATCTACATTTTCACCCACGACAGCATCGCCGTCGGCGAGGACGGACCGACGCACCAGCCGGTGGAGCAACTGGCGTCGCTGCGGGCCATACCCGGGTTGACCGTCATCCGGCCGGCGGATGCCACCGAAACCGCCGCTGCCTGGCGCCTGACGCTGCAGAAAACCGACGGCCCCGTAGCCCTGCTGCTGAGCCGTCAGAACCTGCCGGTAATCGATCGCCGGCGTGGCCCCGCGGCCGACATGCTCCGGCACGGGGCCTACACGCTGGTCGAGCCGGCCGCCGCCCCGACGGTCATCCTCATCGCCTCCGGTTCGGAGGTGAGCGTGGCGCTGCAGGCCCGGGAGCTTCTGTCCGCGCGCGGTGTTGCGGCGCGTGTGGTCAGCATGCCGAGCTGGGAGCTCTTCGAGCAGTCGTCCGCGGAGTACCGGGATTCCGTTCTGCCGCCGCAGGTGACGGTGCGGGTTGCGATCGAGGCCGGGGTGCCCATGGGCTGGGAGCGCTACGCGCAGGCGGGGGTTTTCATGACCGGCTTCGGGGCGTCCGCCCCCGGCGCGACGGTCATGGAAAAGTTCGGGTTTACGGCTGAAGGCCTGGTCGCGAAGGTGATGGCGGTGATGGGCGGGAATGCGGCGGGCGGGTAGCTGTTCCGGCGCGCGGAGACCGGCGTTGCGCTGCCGGGAACGCCATTCCCCTGCGGACAAACGGCGATGAGCTCACCTGACATTGCGCGGCGGCAATCCGTAGCCGGCGTCTTGTTCGCCGGGGGCGCCTTTCTGGCCTGGGGGGGCAGCCCCGTTTACTGGAAGGCGTTGCAGTCGGTGCCGGCGCTCGAGATCGTCACCCACCGCGTGGTGTGGTCCTTCATCTTTCTGGCGGTGTTGGTCCTGGTGCAGGGCCGCTGGTCCGAGTTTCGGTCCGCATTGGGGCGCCCGCGGACCGTCCTGGTGTTGTCTCTCACCACGCTCCTGGTCAGCGGCAACTGGCTGCTCTACATTTGGGCCGTCAACGCCGGTTACCTGCTCCAGGCCAGCCTAGGCTACTATATCAACCCGTTGGTGAACGTGCTGCTCGGGATGGTGTTTCTGCGGGAGCGCCTGCGCCGTCCCCAGGCGCTGGCGGTGCTGCTGGCCTGCACAGCGGTCGTGTTCCGCAGCGTTTCGTTCGGTCAGTTCCCGTGGATTGCGCTGACGCTCGGGTTCAGCTTCGGCCTGTATGGCTTGATCCGCAAGATCGCGCCGGTGGGCTCTCTGGTCGGGCTCACCGTGGAAACGCTGGTGCTGACGCCGATCAGCGTGGCGTACCTGGTATACCTTGAAATGCTCGGCGCCGGCGCCTTGTTTTCCAGCGGCCCGGCCCTGGATGCCCTTTTGGTGGGGACCGGGGTGTTCACCGCGGTGCCGCTGCTGCTGTTCAACCTGGGGGCCCGGCGAATCAACCTGTCGACCCTGGGGCTGATGCAGTACACAGCACCGAGCGGCATGTTCCTGTTGGCGGTGTTCGCCTACGGCGAGCCCTTCACGGCGGTTCAGGTGTGGACCTTTGTGCTGATCTGGAGCGCGCTGGCCATCTACTCGATCGATTCGCTGCGTGCCTTTCGGCGTGAGGTCACACCGTGAACCCTTCGCGCGTGTTTACAATTAGGCCTGAAGGCCATATGGTAAATCTATACGCGTGGCAGATGGATAACATTCCACCCCGTTTGGCGAGGACGTCGGATAACGGATTTTACAGAACAAAAGGGTGCAAGGGTTCGAGGATTCAAGGGTAAAAAAATCAGGTGCCGTTGAGACTTTTTCATTCGACCCCTTTGAACCCTCGGACCCTCGACCCCTTAAGCCACCGGATCCATCCGTTGCACGATTTATGTGCAGAGAACGGAGAAACCTCCGTTACGAGGATCCGACTTCGATCCATATGAGACTGAACAATTTCTGGACATACCGCCGCATCCTGCTGACCCGGGGTTTTCTCCGGGCGCTGCGCCGCTCGCGGCAAAATCTCAAGTCATTCCGCCAGGGGTCCCCACCGGCATCCGGGCCTTTCATGGCCGAGTTGGATGTCACCTACCGCTGCAACTGCCGCTGCACCATGTGCCAGCGCTGGCAGGACACCCGGCCCGATGGCCTCAGCGCGGCGGATTACAAGCGGCTGGCGGTCGAGTTTTCCGAGTTGGGGGTTTATCAGGTGAGCATTGCCGGCGGTGAGCCGCTGATGCGCAGGGATGTTTTTCAGATCATCGGTCATTTTGCCGGGAGCGGCATGTCCGTGAACCTGTGCACGAACGGGATGCTGCTGGAAAAATATCAGCGCGAAATCGCCGCCAGCGGTGCGACCTGTGTGACGGTCAGCCTGGACGGCGCCACGGCCGCATGCCACGACGCCATCCGGGGGCTTCCAGGCTCCTTCCGGTGCGTCGAGTCCGGAATCGCCGCCTGTCTGGCCCGGCGCAACGGTGCAGCCGCACCCATCCTGCGAGTGCGCATGACCGTTTCGAGAGCGAACACCGGGGAAATCCGGGATTTCTGCCGCGCCTGGAGCGGGGTGGCCGACGATGTGCTGCTGCAGCCGGTTCACCGCTGCGACCAGTCCTATTACACCGGCTTGGACGAAAGCGCCTTGAGGCTGGACCCGGCCGCGCTCGCTGCCCAGCTTCACGGCACGCCGATGGGAAACGACCCGTACACACGCCGCCTGACTGACAGTTTGTCCACCACCGGGCGTTTCCCTTACGCCCCGTGCTATGCCGGCGTGCTCATGGTGCGGATCGACCCCTGGGGTGGTGTCTACCCCTGCCTGGAGCAGCACGTGAGCATGGGGTCCATCCGTCAGGGCGGGTTCGGCGCGGTCTGGAATTCGGCGGTGTTCAACCAGGAGCGAAAACGACTGGAGTCGCACCGGCCATGCCGTTGCTGGTACAACAACACCGCCATGATCGGGCACTTCGGCCGCCGCCTCGAGAAGACCCTTTTTTCAACCGGTCACGCCGGGCACGCGCCGGAATCCACCTCCGACTGGAGGTCCGGGACGGCGTGTTGCGGCCGGCCCGCCGCTCCCCAGCCGTTGCAAGGCGGCGGCTGCCGTCTGGCATCTCAGATGTCCGAACGTCCGCGGGGCAGGAAATAGCGCATGGGGTGGCCGCGCACGGCCGCCAACTCCTCAGCCTTCAGGTCGGCGATCATCACTCCTTCCCGGTTTTCGGTGTATTCGGCCAGTACCCGTCCGTCCGGTCCGATGGCGACGGCCACGCCGGGGAATGTGCTGCCCGCCCCGTTGGGTCCCGTCTGGTTGCAGGCAACGATGAAGACCCCGTTGTCATAGGCACGCGCCGGCAGATGCCGCATCCATGAAGAACGCTTTTCGACGGGGGTGCCTCGCGGAGAGGCGTGGGGCATGAAAATGACGTCGGCCCCGTTTACGGCCATGCGGGTCGACAGGCCGGGGAAGTGGGCGTCGTAGCAGAGCTGGATGCCGAAGCGCACACCGGCCGCCTCGAAGAGGTCGGCGCGGTCGCCGGCCGCGAGGACCGTATCCTCCGGCGGGGCGATGTGAAGCTTGCGATAAACGCCGCTCACGCCCGACGGCGACACCGCCAGATGGCTGGCAAAGACCCGGCCGTCGGCGGCCCGCTCCGCAACCCCCGCCAGGATCACAACTGCCTGCCGCCGCGCCATGTCGCAAAGGATCTCCGTCACCACCCCGGGGACCGGTTCAGCGGCTGATTTCATCCGTTCATCGACCCCATAGCCGGTGACGTTCAGCTCCGGAAAACAGACGATGGCAGCACCTTCAGACCGGGCGGCGGCCACCCAGTGTTCCATGCGCTCCAAGTTTTCACGGGTTTTCCCTAAAAGTGAATTGAATACGGCTGCGGCGATGCGAAGAGAGCGCATGGGGATCGACTCTTTCATACATCGAACTGCGCCCGGATCTTGAACACCTTCGTGGCGGGCAGGTTGAGGATCTCGCTCACGCCGGTTTCTGCGGAGATCTGGCGCAGCTTGGTGTCAATTTCCGCCATGGAAGGTGCAATGAAGGTGAACCAGACGTTAAAGGCGTGGTCCCGCAGGTAGTTGTGGGTGACCCCGGAATGGCGGTTGACCGCCTGGGCAAAGCGCGCCACCTCTCCCGCCGGCACGCGGGCGGCGCACAGCGTGCTCACATAGCCGAGCTTGTCCGGCACGAAATTGCCGCCGATGCGGCGGATGATGCCGCTGTGCCGCAGCCGGGCGACGCGCTCGATGAGCTCCGCTTCCTTCAGGCCAAGCTCGGCGCCTAAGACTTGGTAGGGGCGCGAGGCGATGGGGAACTCCGACTGGATCCGGTTCAAAATCGCCCGATCGGTCTCGTCCAACTCGGTCGCGTTCATTACGAATGCAATCCCTTCATGGGAGGCGAGTCATGGTGTCCAACGTCGTTCTCGCGGTCCTTGGGACCGACACCCGGGCGGCACGCGCACGGATCTGCGGCGCGGGCCGTCGAACTCGCAGAAAAAAAGAGCCCTGTCGATGCCGACAGGGCTCTTTGAGCGCCGGTAACGGCGGTCAGGTCACACGCAGCCGGTCGGTTTGGGAAGGCCGGCCATTTTGCAGGCCCCCTTGCCGGGCCCGGAGGGGAACAGTTCGTAGATGTGCTTGAGCTTGAAACCGGTAACCTTGGAGAGCACTCGCACCATCGGGGCGATGCCGTTTTTCTCATAGTAGTCGCGCAGCACATCGACCAGTTTCTTGTGCTCATCGGTCAGTTCATCGATGCCCTCCTGGGCCTTCACGTACTGGACCCACTCCGGGCAATAGTTGGTGTAGGAGTCGATGAACCCGTCTTCATCCACATTGAACGTTTTACCCATGAATTCGACTGTTGGCATGTAAACATCCTCCTTGTCTTGGTAATGGTGTTTATGGATAGGCAGTCCGCCTGATTTCTAACTTGAAGCTTACTCTGTAAATGAAGCCGCTATCGTTGTCAATATGAAAATGTTCCGGTTAGTACTCCCGCGGGGTTTTGTTCAGCTGTTCCAGGGTGAAGACCGGGCCGTCCTTGCAGACGAACTCTTTTCCGATGTTGCAGCGGCCGCACATCCCGATGCCGCATTTCATCCGGTTTTCCAGCGACATGATGATCTGGCCGTGCGCATACCCCAGCCTGTCGAGCACCGGCTGGGTGAACTTGATCATGATCGGCGGTCCGCAGACGATGGCATAGGTGTCGTTGCCGGCAGGCGGGGCCTTCTTTTCCGTGATGGCCGGTACAAAGCCGACATTGTATTTCCAGTTAGGGTCGCTGGTGGCATCCACCGTGATGTGCATATGGATGTCGTCGCGCCGCTCCCAGGCAGCCAACTCCTCGCGGTAGAGCAGCATGCCCGGGCTGCGGGCGCCGTAGATCACATGGATCTCGCCGAAGTTCTTGCGGTTCTCCGGCTGCAGCATGTAGACGATGGACGAGCGCAGGGTCGTGAAGGCAAACCCGCCGCCGATGATGACGACGTTCTTGCCCTGCATCTTCTCCCACGGGTACCAGTTGCCCATGGGCCCGCGGATGCCCATGATGTCCCCGGGTTTCATCGCGTGCAGAAACGAGGAGACGCGGCCGACCTTGTTGACCGTGAACATCACGAAGCCTTTTTCGGTCGGAGAGGAGGCGATCCCGATCGGGATCTCCCCCTGGCCGGTCACTGAGAGTTCGGCGAACTGCCCGGCCTTGTACGCAAACCGGGTTTCATCCTCGGGGTTCAGAAAGCTGAACGTGAAGGTCTTGAGATTCTTGTCCTCGGTTTCGACCGCGATCTTGTCGATGCGCACCGGGTAGGGCAGGTAGGGGTTTTGCACGTCGGGTCCTCCCTCGTTAGTCAATCGCGCAGGCTTCGCCGGAGGCTGCCAAGCTGTTCATCATGCCGCACACCCGGCGGATGTCGATGTTGACCGGGCACAGCCGCACGCAGCGGCCGCAGCCTACGCACTGAATGCCCCGGTCGTACTTGTCCACAAAATACTTGAGCTTGTGCATGAAGCGCTGCCGCACGCGGTGCAGTTTGGTGCCGCGCGGGTTGTGGCCGGTCCCGTGCAGGGTGAACAACGGGTACATGCAGCTGTCCCAGTGGCGCATGCGCACGCCGGATTTGCCCCGGGTCTCGTCCTGGATGTCAAAGCACCAGCAGGTCGGGCAGGAATAGGTGCAGGTACCGCAGTTGATGCAGGCAAACGAGACCTCCTCCCAGAAGCTGGCGTTGTAAAGACCGGTGGTCTCCGCCGCGTTGAGATTTTTGGTCTGGACCTCTGAGGTGATCTTGGCTTCGGCCGCTTTGCGCATGGCGGCAAGGCGCTCCCCGGCCTTGGCGTCGGCGGTTTGGGTCCAGCCCCCTGCCGCCACCCAGGCGGCTCCCTTCTCGGTCAGGACGTTTGCCAGGAAATGATCGCCCGCGTCAGCCAGGAGCACGTCCAACCCCTCCTCGTGAAAGGGGCCGCAGCCCGCCGTGGTGCAAAAGCATGAGCTGCACGGCGACTCGCAGCCCAGGCCGACGAAGGTGGTGGACTCGTAGGCCCTGAGCCAGTAGGGGTCCTGGTAGTCGGGGGTGTCGAAATTCATGCGCACCAGCACGAAGGCCTTGGCGTCGCAGGGCCGTATGCCGAGCACCGCGCGGGGGGTGGTGTCCGCGGCGGTCTCTTTCATGATGTGGTGGTCCGCCCGGCTTTCGTCCAAACTGTAGGTCAGCATCACCTCGGACTGGGGGTAGACCAAATGCTTGGGCGAGAGCCGGGTGTTCAGGAAGGAGAAATCCGGCAGCTGGCCGTTATCCAGGCGCTTGAAGCTGTGGAACTCCTTCTCCTTCACCGGGCCGAACAGCCGGAAGCTGCCGGCGGCTTTCGCCAGGCCGGCCGGCCACTCCTTTTTCGGGATCGTGATCATCTTCATTTCCGGTTGCCTCTGCGTCAAAGGGGTCTGCGGAAGAAAGACTCCCGCGTTACTTGATGAAATCGTTCGGGTCCTGGGGCCGATAGGTGTCGAGCGGCGGCCGCACGTCTATGCTCAAGCCTGCTTCCCAGCCGAAAAGATCCAGGCAGTCTTTTTCCAGCTTTTTGGTGAAAACGCGCATGTTGATCCCGACCGGGCAGGCGCGCTCGCAGGCGCCGCAGTCCGTGCAGCGGCCCGCGCAGTGATAGGCCCGCAGAAAGTGAAACGTACGCACATCCTGAGGGTCCAGGCCCTTGCCCACCCACTGGGGTCGCGCCTCGTCCACGAAGCAGGTCGGGCAGTAGCACAGCGGGCAGGCGTTGCGGCAGGCATAACAGCGCACGCAGGGGGAGAGCAGGTCCTCAACGTATTTCCAGCGCTGCTCAGGGCTCATGGCATCCAGGCTGCGCACGTCGGCGTAGCGGTCGACCCCCTGCTGCTCGGCCACCGGTTCGGCCACCAGTTCGTCGTGGATCACCGGGTTGCGGTGGATGCACAGGCTGCAGTTGTGCTGGAGCACGTCCTTTTTTTCGAATCTCTGGCTGAAACCGCTGCCCGTCGCGGTCACGCTGCCCTCGTCTTCGATGACCTCGGTGATCTCACCCGGGCATTTCATTGCGATCTTGCGCTTGTCCACCATGCCGAGACAGGGCACGCCGATCACCACCAGTTGCTCGCGCTTGATCTTGTTCTCGATGATGTGGGTGACGATGTTGCGCGAGTCGCAGCCTTTGGCCACGATCCCGATCTTTTCCTTGCGGTCGGTCAGGTAGTTGGCCAGGTTGATCCCGCAGTGGCTGTCCCAGACAAGCGCCTGGGCGTGGGCCGGGGTCTTGGCGAAATGCGGCTCGTTCATCATCGGCACGGTCCCTTTGCGGAACCCGATGACCATCTCCACCGCGCCGGAGGTGAGCAGCCGGCCGGCGATTTCCCTGATCGTTTCGGTGTAGCTCAGCATGTCAGGCCACCTCAGCCAGTTTCTTCGTGTAGTTGGAGTTCGGCCCCAGTTTCTTGATGGCGTTCGTGACCTGGGTGACCACCTCGACGAACTTGGTGGACTCCGCCGAGGAGATCCAGGAGAACTGCAAACGACCGGGCTCGACCCCCATGTGTTCCATGAGGTTCTTGAACAGGGCGAATTTGCGACGGGCGTAGTAATTACCTTCCAGGTAATGGCATTCGCCGGGATGTCACCCGGAGACCCAGACCCCGTCGGCCCCTTCGCGCAAGGCGGTCAGGAAGAACTTGGGGTCCATCCGGCCGGTGCAGGGGATGCGGATCACCCGGATGTTGGGCGGGTATTCCATGCGGCTGACGCCGGCGAGATCGGCGGCGCCATAGCTGCACCAGTTGCATAGAAAGGCTGCGATCTTCGGTTCCCAGTCACTCATGTCAGTCTCCTTCAGACAGCTTCGCTGAGGTTGAAGATTTGTGCAAAGATCTGGTCGTTGTCGAAGCCCTTCAGGTGAATGGCCCCGGATCGGCAGGAGGCCACGCAGAGCCCGCAGCCCTTGCAGAGTACGGGATTGACCTGGGCCCGGCCGGCAAACGGCCCTTTCTCGGTCCAGGCCGGGGCCGAGTAGGGGCAGATCGACACGCACACCCCGCACTGGCTGCACATGCGCTGATCGACCTCGGCCACCGTGCCGCTCGTGAAGATCTTCTTGCGGGACAGCAGGGTCACGGCGCGGGAGGCGGCGGCCTGCCCCTGGGCAATGGCCTCGTCGATGGGCTTCGGGTAGTGGGCCAGCCCGCAGAGGAAGACGCCGTCGGTGGCGAACTCCGAGGGGCCGAGCTTGGCGTGCCGTTCCACGAAGAACCCGTCTGCGTTGAGCGGCACCTTGAAAAAGTTGGCCAGCTTCTCGTCCCGGTTGGGCAGGATGGCGGTGGCCAGGGTCAGCAGGTCGGCTTCCAATTCGAGCGGCCGGCCCAGGATGTGGTCGGTCACGGAAACCAGGAGCTTGCCGTTTTCGACTCGCACCTGCGGCTTGTCCTCGCGGGCAAACCGGATGAAGATGACCCCCAGGGACCGGGCCTTCTTATAGAGAAGTTCACGCTCCCCGTAGGTGCGCATGTCCCGGTACAGAACGAATACGTTCATGCCCGGGTTCATCTCCTTGAGGTGAACGGCGTTGTCCACCGAGTGCGTGCAGCACACGCGCGAGCAGTAGGGCCGCTCGGGTTCGCGCGAGCCCACGCACTGGATGAAAACCGCGCTGTTGAGTGCTTTGAGCGCGGGGTCGCCGTCCATGAGCTTGCGGTCGAGGTCCAGGCTGGTGATGATGCGGGGGTCGGTGCCGTAGGCGTATTCCGTGGGCCGGTAGGGGGACCCGCCGGTGGCCACCACCGCCACCCCGTGCTCGAGCACGTCTTCTTTGCCGTTTGCGGAAAGCGTGGTCTTGAAGCTGCCGACGAACCCGTCGACGCTGGCGATGGCGGTGCTGAGATGGACGTGGATGTTTTCGTCCTGTTGCACCTCTGCGGCCATCTCCACGAGTTTTTGCTGGACATCCTCGCCGGCGGCGGTGCGGAACAGGTTGAGCGCCTGGCCGCCCAGCCGTTCGCTTTTCTCGACGATGTGAGTTTCGTAGCCCTGCCGAGCCAGGCTGCGTGCCGCTGCCATGCCGGCAATGCCGCCGCCGACCACCATGGCTTTGGGAATAATGTCGAGCTCGGCCTCCTTGAGCGGTGCCATCAGCGCCACCTTGCTCACGGCCATGCGAACCAGGTCCATGGCCTTGCGCGTGGCGAACTGGGGGCTGTTCTTGTGCACCCAGGAGTCCTGGTTGCGGATGTTGGCCATCTCGAAAAGGTATTTGTTCAGGCCCGCATTGACACAGGTCTCCTGGAAAAGGGGCTCGTGGGTCTTGGGCGTGCAAGCCGCCACCACCACCCGGTTCAGGTTTTTTTGCTTGATGATCTGGGAGATGTTCTCCTGCGTGTCCTGCGAACAGGAGTAGAGGTTGTCCGAAACATACTCGACGTAGGGCAGGCCGGCGGCGTAGTCGCGCACGGCCGGCACATCCACCACCCCGGCGATGTTGATCCCGCAGCGGCAGACAAAGACGCCGATTCGCGGCCGCTCGTTCACGACGTTGGTTTCCGGGACGACCTCCTTGGTTTTGGTGAGGGTGTCGCGGGCGCCGGCGAGGATCTCACCGGCGGCCGAGGCGGCCGCGCTGGAGTCGACGACCGCCTGGGGGATGTCCTTGGGGCCCTGAAACGCCCCGCACACATAGATTCCCGGCCGTGAGGTGGCGACGGGGTTGAAGGAGTCGGTCTTGCAGAACTTGCCCGCGGTCAGCTCGATTCCCAGCTTCTGGGCCAGCTCCAGGGCTGCTTTCGAGGTCTGCATGCCGGTCGAGAGCACCACCATGTCGAAGATTTCCGTCTTGAGCTCGCCCGCCTCCGTGATGTAGCGCAGTTCCAGGTCGCCGCTGTCCCCGACCGGGTTGATGGTGTGGACCCGGCTGCGGATGAAGCGCACCCCGTGCCTTTCGCGCGCGGTGTCGTAGAAGCGTTCGAAATCCTTGCCGTGGGTGCGCATGTCCATGAAGAAGATGGCGCAGTCCAATCCGCCTCCGGCGTGCTCCTTGGCGATGACCGCCTCTTTGATGGCGTACATGCAGCAGACAGAGGAGCAATGGGCGTTGTCGCACTTGTTCATGTCGCGGGAGCCCACGCACTGAAACCAGGCGATCTTCTTGGGCTCCTTGTGGTCGGAGAGCCGCGTGAGGTGGCCCTGGGTGGGGCCGGACGCGGAGAGAATGCGCTCCATCTCCAGGGCGGTGATGACGTTGGGGTGCTGGGCGTAGTTGTAGGTGTCGAACCGGCTGGGGTCGAAGGCCTCGAAGCCCGGCGCGAGAATAATCGCCCCGACGTCCAGTTCGACGGTCTCGTCCTGCATGCTGTGGTCGATGGCGTTCACCCCGCAGAACTCGGTGCACACTTTGCAGCCGCCGGTCTTGAAGTGGATGCACACCTCGCGGTCGATGACCGGCGTATTGGGCACCGCCTGGGCGTAGGGGACGTAGACGGGCTTGCGGCCCTTCAGCCCCATGTCGTATTCGGACGGAATCGGCTCCACGGCCAATTTGGTCTGGCGCGTGTTGACCCGGTCCAGCGTGATGTGGCCGGTGGGGCAGACCGATGCACAGGCGCCGCAGCCGATGCAGGCGTCGGCGTTGAGGCCGTAGGGGGTGTCGACTTCCATCTCCACGCCCCGGCCCGTCAGGCTTATGGCGCTAGTGCCGATGCGTTTGCACATCCGGGTGCACAACCCGCACAGGATACAGGTGTCGTCTCCGGTTTTGAATCGGGTTTTTTCAATGCCGTAGCGTTTGGCCAGTTTTTGAAGCAGCGGCACCTCGGGACAGCGGGCCGACAGGAGCTCGACGATCAGCTTGCGGCCCTGGTGCACTCCCTCTGAGTCGGTGCTGACCTCCATGCCTTCCCAGACGGGGTAGTTGCAGGAGGTGACGTAACGAGACCTCCGTCCGTCGAAAACCTCCACCGTGCACAACCGGCACATCCCGGCAGGTTCCAGTGCCTTATGATTGCACAGCGTGGGGATCTCGACCCCGTATTTCTGAGCGACGTCAAGGATGTACTGACCTTCCTCTCCCTGGACTGTCTGGCCGTTCAACTTGAAGGTGATCATCAGTGCACTTTCCTTTTGTTATCGGATGGTAACCGCATCAAATTTGCACACATCGTAGCAGATACCGCATTTGATGCACTTGCTCTGGTCGATCGCATGCGGCTTTTTCTTTTCACCGGACACGGCTTCCTGCGGGCACTTGCGGAAGCACGCCTGGCAGCCGGTGCAGGCTTCTGCATCGATTTCGTAATGAAACAGGGACTTGCACACGCCGGCGGGGCACTTGTGGTCCCGAATGTGGCTTTCATATTCGTTGCGAAAGTAGAGAATAGTGGTGAGCACGGGGTTGGGGGCGGAGGTCCCCAACCCGCACAGCGAGAAGCGCTGCATCATGATTCCCAGCTCTTCGAGCAGGGGGAGGTCTTCCGTTTTTCCTTTTCCGGCGCAAATGCGGGTGAGAATGTCATGCATTTGCTCCAGCCCCTCGCGGCAGGGGTTGCACTGGCCGCAGGACTCCTCCTTCAGGAACTCGACGAAGTAGCGCGCGACGTCCACCATGCAGGTGTTTTCGTCCATGACGATCATGCCGCCGGAGCCCATGATGGAGCCCACTTCCGTGAGTTTTTGATAGTCGACCGGCAGGTCCAGAAATTGCGCGGGGATGCAGCCGCCCGAAGGCCCGCCGGTTTGAACGGCTTTAAAGGTTTTCTTCTTGAGGACGCCACCGCCGATCGTGAACACGATGTCACGCAGCGAAATGCCCATGGGCACTTCCACCAACCCGGTGTTTTTGATCTTGCCGACCAGGCTGAACACCTTGGTCCCCTTGCTGTGCTCGGTGCCCATTCCGGCATACCAATCCGGGCCCTTCAACAGAATGGCCGGGACGTTGGCATAGGTTTCCACGTTGTTCAGGTTGGATGGCGATTCGCGGAAGCCCTTCTCCACCGTGTGCACATACTTGGCCCGCGGTCGGCCCACTTCGCCTTCAAGGGATGACATCAGGGCGGTTGACTCGCCGCAGACAAAGGCGCCCGCTCCCGTCGAAATTTTGATGTCGAATGCGAAGCCCGTGCCGGCGATGTCGTCGCCGAGCAACCCGTAGGCCTTGGCTTGCTGGATGGCGGTCAACAGCCGCTTGACGGCGAGCGGGTATTCGTTGCGCACATAGATGTACCCTTGGTGAGATCCGATGGCGCGGGCCGCGATGAGCATGCCTTCCAAAACGCTGTGCGGGTCGCCTTCCAGAATGCTGCGGTCCATATAGGCGCCGAGGTCGCCCTCATCCGCGTTGCAGATAATGTAGCGCGCGCCATGGTGCTTGGCACAGCTGGCCCATTTAATGCCGGTGGGAAAACCGCCGCCGCCTCGGCCGCGGAGCCCGGAACGTTTGATGAGATCGATGATCTCCGCGGGTTTCATTTCGGTGAGGGTGGTCAGGAAGGCCAGGTAGCCTTTGCGCGCGAAGTACTCCTCGATGCGGTCCGGGTCGATGTAACCACAGTTGCGCATCGCGATTTTGACCTGGTTTTTGTAAAACAGGATCTCCTCCAAGACCGGGATGCCGGCGATCGGCGGCACACCGTCCAGGGGGTTTTCGATATCGTCTTCCAGGACGCTGCGCGGGTCGCGCATCTGACCCAGGATCAGTTTTTTGGAAAATTCGCCGGCGCGGTACCCCGCGATGACCTCGGTGATCTTGTCTGCCGTGATTTTGCGGTAGACCATGCGGGGGGTTCCGGTTTGGAAAACTTCCACCAGGGGCTCCTCTTCGCAAAAACCGATACAGCCCGTCTGGCAGATGGCAACGCCGCTGTCTCCGTCAAAGCTCTCCCGTGCCTTGGCGTAGGCGACCTTGGCCTGGGCCGCGATTCCACAGGAGGCCATGCCGACGTTCACCTTGACCCGATCCGGAGCGTAAAGGGCCTTGCCGTAGGGTTCGGCGATTGCTTTCAGATCATCAATCGACTGAATCTTCATGGGGTGTGCCTCATTGGATGAAAGTCTATTCGTAGGCGTCCAAGATCTGGACGACCTTGTCCGTCGCCACGCGCGCGTGCATGTCTTCATCGACCTTGAACACGGGTCCCAGGCTGCAGCAGCCGATGCAGCGAACGGACTCCAGCGTGAAGCGCATGTCGGGGGTGGTCTGGCCGTCGGCAACGCAGAGCGTTTCATGAATGCGTTCCCGGATCCGTTCCGCACCCCGCACATGGCAGGCAGTGCCCAAGCAGACCGAAATGATATGGCGGCCGCGGGGCTCCAGGCTGAACGTGCTGTAAAACGTGGCGACCCCATAGATCTTGCTGAACGGAGTGTCGAGTTTGGTGGATAGGTAGGTGAGGGCCGACTTGGGGAGGTAATTGTACCGGCGCTGGATGGCCTGAAGGATCATGATCAGGTTTTCTTTGTCGTTGCCGTATTCCTCTCCGATAATCCGATCCAGTTCCATGATGTCGACCGGGTCGGTGGCGGTGTGCTCCAACGGCTGTGCGGCGCTCATGCGTCAGTCTCCTTTGCAGGGTCAGGGCCCGGTGACGGGCAGCGGTGCGATGGTGAAGGCGCTGAGATCAGGACACCTGGGTTTGCTGCTGGACTACCGGGCAGTTTTCGACACAGGCCCCGCAGCCGGTGCAAAGGTCAGCCTTGATGAAGCGCGCTCGTTTTTTGACCTTAACTTTGAAATTGCCTGGGGATCCCTCAACGGACTCCAGGTCCGCGTAGGTGATCAACTCGATGTTCATGTGCCGGCCGACCTCGACCAGTTTGGGCGAAATAATTCACATCGCACAGTCGTTGGTCGGAAACGTCTTGTCCAGCTGGGACATGACCCCGCCGATCGACGGGGATTGCTCTAAAAGGTAGACGTAGTAGCCGGAGTTGGCCAGATCGAGCGCCGACTGCATGCCGGCGATTCCACCTCCCACCACCAGCACGGAACCCAAGACAGTGTTTGCCATCCTTCAACTCCCTTGCTCTGGGGTTAATCCGACAAAATTAATCTGCAAATTCCCAATAAGAGCAAGACCATACCTTGCGGCTGGAGGCTTGTCAATAGGATTTGGGCAGGAATTTCGGGATAGGTTCGCCCGGCTCCGCGGCCGGTTCTGCAAAGGGTTGAAGCGGGTTGGGTGGGGTGTAAGAGGGCAGCACCGAGGTCCCAATCGTCAAAGACCCCGGTGCTGCTTGATTTCAAGCCGCCAGGCGGAAGGCGTTTTCCGTGGCGCTTCGAATCTCGGCAGGGGTGAAGGGCTTCGCGAGGTAGTCCACCGCCCCCATGCGTGCGGCTTCGACCGCCGTATCCACGCTCGCATAGCCGGTGACGATGACCACCCTGGCCTGGGGCTGCTTGTCCCTCACGGCCGCCAGCAGTTCGAGCCCCTGAACCCCTGGGATTCTGAGGTCCAGCAGGACCACCCCGTAGGCGTTGCCCGCGCCGATCTTCTCCAGGGCCTCTTCTTTGCTGGCGGCCTGGTCGACCCGGTGGCCCTGTTTGGCGAGGATTTTGCGGATGTTGTTGTTGACGGCCACCTCGTCATCGACGACCAGGACGTGCACCGCCGTTTTGTGGACAGCCGCCTTGGCGGCGGCCCGCGCCTCGGCCGGCTTTCCGAGCAAGGCGGCCATGCTGCGCTTCAGTTCCTCGTAGGGGGTGATCGCCAGGCCTTCCTGGCGCAGATGCCGAACGTAGTCGGCACCGGCCACAGCAGCGACCTCCTCGTAGTCGAAGGGCTGGTCGACGCCGATCCAGCGGCGCGTGTCAACGGCTGCCGGCGCTGCGGCGCCCTTGGTCTTTTTGGCCTTGAGCTGGGGGCATTCACCCGACTTGGTGCCGGCCTTGCAGGTGGCTCCCAGCTTTTTGAAGATATCGCAGACCATGTGGCCAACCTGGCAGTAATTTTCCAGGGCTTCGGAAACAACCACCTCGACCACGGGGCGGTCGGTTCGGGTCAGGCGGCCGGCGTACTCCTCTCCGGTTTGGCGGGCGACCTCCTCGTGCACGAAGGGCATGTCCACGTCCATCTGCCGGAGGGATGTTGCGGCCGGCGCGGAGTTGCGCCGCTTCAGCTCCTCATAGGGCACAAAGCTGAATCCGTCCGGCTGGAGCTGCTGAACATACTGAGGCCCGGTCACCGAAACGACCTCTTCGTAGTTGAAAGGCTGATCGATTCCGATTAGGTCTGCCCGGCGGGTTCGGGCAGCGGCTGCCGGCGCTGCGGTGCCTTTGGACTTCTTGGCTTTGAGCTGCGGGCACTCGCCGGATTTGGTTCCCGCCTTGCAGGTGGCACCGAGCTTCTTGAAGATGTCGCAGACCATCGCACCCACCCCGCAGAAATGCTCCGCCGGCCTCTGGATCTTGACCTCGACCACCGGCATGTCGGAGCGGCCCAGCATCTTGGCGTAGTCTTCTCCGACCTGTTCGATGACCTCTTTGGCTTCGAAGGGAGAGTCGATGTCGATGACATCGATCAGCTCCCGCTCTTTCGCCGGGGCGGCAACCTCAACGAGCCTCCCGCTGAGCGCGTTGTCAACGGTGGTTCTCAGTTCCTTGGGAGTGAACGGCTTGGGGATGTAGTCCAAGGCGCCCAGGCGGATCGATTTCATCGCAGTATCGGTGGAGGCAAAGGCCGTCATCATCACGGCCTTGGTCAGGGGCCACTCCTTCTTGACCATCTTCAGAAGCTCCAGGCCGTTCCGGCCCGGCATGACAATGTCCGAAATCAGCAGCGAATAGGACTCTTTCGCCAGTTTTTCGAGAGCCTCCTGGGCGCTGTTGGCAAGCGTGACCTGATAGTTGCTCTTGGCGAGGATTTTCTCCACACTTTTACAGATCTGCGTTTCGTCGTCGACGACCAAAATTTTCGGACTTTCTCCCATGATACCCTCCTTGGACACGTTGGCTGGGTTGTCGGGTCTTGGTTGAATGTTTTTGTCCTTCCGTCAGTGCAAAAGCTATCAGCACAAGCCGTGCCACACATTATATTTCAAATTAACAATTTGAAATATAATGAATTTATTTTTTGAGGATCAATAAAACAGGGTTCGAGTGTATAAATTAAATATACGATTTATTGTGAATCGGGCGGGGCGTATGTTCGGTGTTTTTAAATGAAGTGTTGAAACCGACTGGTGCCTATAAAAAATATTCAGTGCATATTTTTGATAGGATAGCGTTGCACGCTACCTGCGGCAGCGCTTCGTCAGCGAGTAAGTTCAGATTTTGTGGGAGCGGCATCTTGCCGCGATTCGATCACGCTCGCGCCACGGCGGGACTCCCACAGAAAAAAGCCCAACTTAATTGGTAGCGCCTCTGAGGGGATCTGCCATGCAACGGAGGGCCGTCGGTAAAAGGCGGGAAGGGCGCGGGCGCTTCAGGATTCAGTCTTTGAGCGTGCGATGCCGTGTTTTTTCATCAGGGCCTGGAAGTTGCTGCGCTGCAGACCCACCTGGCGGGCTGCGCGGCTCACGTTCCAGGCATTCTTCTCAAGTGCCTGCAGCAGAAAGCTCTTCTCGACGGCCGCCGTCGAGCTGGTGCGGAGCTCTTTCTTGAGGAGCTTCAGTTCATCGCTGGTTTGGGGCACACGGTCGACCCACGAATCGACCGGCTCTCCCTCGCCCGAAAGGAGCAGTTCCCTGATAGAGACGACTTCCTTTTCGCACAGGATCACGGCGCGTTCGACCACATTGCGCAGCTGCCTGACGTTTCCCGGCCATTCGTGGGCATTGAGGCGCCGGGCCACCTCATTGTCGAACCCCGTGATTTTCTTTTGCAGTCTTTCATTGTAGAGCTTCAGAAAGTGATAGGCGATCGGCAGGATGTCCTCGCGCCGTTCGCGCAGCGGCGGCAGAAGGATCGGGTAGACCTGGATGCGGTAGTAAAAATCCTGCCGCAGTGTCCCGGCGGCCACCATCTCCTCCAAGTTGCGGTTGGTGGCAAATATCAACCGCACATCGACCTTGCGAGGGGTTCCGGCTCCTATGGGCAGAAACTCCCGTTGCTCCAGGAAGCGCAGGAGTTTGCCCTGGACCTCCGGGCCGGTGTTGCTGATCTCATCGAGGAATACGGTGCCGCCGGCCGCCCGGCTGAAAATGCCCTCCTTGTCCCGGTCGGCCCCGGTGAAAGCTCCCTTTTGGAATCCGAACAGCTCGCTTTCGAGCAGGTTCCCGGACAAGGTGCCGCAATCCACCGCGAAGAACACCCGGTCGCGGCGCGGGCTGTTGGCGTGCACCGCCCGGGCGATCAGCTCCTTGCCGGTGCCGCTTTCTCCGCATATCAGGACCGTGGAGTCCGTGCCGGCCACCTTCTGCACCATGGAGATCACGGTCCTGATTTTGGGGCTGGCGCCGATCAGCTGATGTCTCAGGGGGGCGCGGCCGGCCGGGCTGTCCCGGAGCTCCCGCTGGCGCTTGCGCTGGGTGTTTTCCTGGAACGCCTGGCGTACGACGGCACGCAGCTCCGCCGGGGTGAAGGGCTTGGGGAGATAGTCGAAGGCACCGGATTTCAAGACTTCCACGGCGGAGGCGACGCTGGCATAGCCGGTCATCACGACCACCACGGCATCGGGATTTGCTTCCTTCACCCGGCGCAGGACCTCCAGCCCGCCTAAACTGCCCATCTTGAGGTCGGTGACGACCACATCGAAGGCTTCGGTTTCCATGACCTTCAAAGCCGCGGCGCCGTCCAGGGCGGAGCGGGTGGCGATCCCCTCCTTGGCGAGAATCTTTTCGACGCTGCCGCAGATGGCGGCCTCGTCATCGACGACGAGCACCCGGGGGGGCGAGGGGGTCGACCTCATGGCGTGGCTCCTGTTGCGGGCAGGATGACCATGAAGGTCGTGCCCTGGCCGGGGGCGCTGTCCACGTCGATCCGGCCCCCGTGCTGCTCGATGATCCCGTGGGTGATGGCCAGGCCCAAACCGGTTCCGCTCGGTTTGGTGGTGTAGAAGGGCTCGAAGATCTTTTCCAGGACATCTTTGGGCATGCCGCTGCCGGTGTCGGAGATGACGATGCGGATCTCTTTTCGCCCGGGGTCGCAGAAGGTGGCAACGTCGATGGCTCCGCCCGAGGGGGTGGCTTCGATGGCGTTGACGAGCAGGTTGATGAACGCCTGGTGAAGCTGGTTGCGATCGGCCAGCACCTCGGGCAGCCCATCGGCCAGCGCCGGGTTGACCTGAATTCCCTTAAAGCCGGCCTGTTTGCGGGCGAGCGCCACGCTTTCGGCCACGATCGGGTTGACGGAGACCGTCTCTTTTTTCAAATTGCTCTGACGTGCAAAATCCAGCAGGCTTGCAACGATTTTGCGGCAGCGCAGGGTCTCCTTGGCGATGGTCTCGAGCTCTGCGTAGAGCGGGTCTTCGGGCGCGAGGTCCTCCTGGAGCAGCATGACCGTGGTCAGCACGGTGGTCAACGGGTTGTTGATCTCGTGGGCGACACCGGCCGAGAGCCGGCCGATGGAGGCGAGTTTCTCCTGCTGCAGCAGGGAGCGCTGCATCACGATGTCCCGGGTGATGTCCTTGGAAATTTCGATGGCCCCGACCACTCCTTGGGGCCCCACGAGCGGGTAGCAGGAAATGGCGACGTGGTGCTCGCCCCCATCTTTGTCCAAGTGCACGTGGGTCGCGGTGAAGGGCTTCAGGGTGTCCAACGTTTGCTTCAAGGGGCATTGACAGCTCTCGACCGCACAGGGGGCGCTGTAATGGTGAGTTACCTCGAAGCAGCTGCGCCCGATCACCTCCTCGCGCGTGCGCCCCAGCCGTTTCAGCAGGGCATCGTTGGCATCCAGGATCTGGAAGTTGGGGGCGATGACCAGCACGTCCTCGTGGATGAAATCGTTCATCACGATCTTGTAAATGGTGCTGGCGCGCAGGATCGAATCCGGGGCCCCGGGTTGCTGCTCATGAATGCGGCACATGTCCAGGAACAGACGGGCCGTGGGGTAGTTCATGAGCCGGGTGTTCGGATTTTTGTTCGTCAGGATATCCTGAAACGTGTCCGAGTTGGCGGACAGGTCGATGATGAGATCGAGGTCCTCGCGTTTCAGGAACTCACGGTAGTCGGCGCACACCGGTATTCCTGATTTTCCGGCCGCCAGCACACAATTGGGGTCCATGCGGGAGTCGGCAACCCCCAGGATGCTGATCCCGATGCCGCCGGACCGGGTCGAGGTCAAAAAGTCCAAAACCTGTATGCAGCGGCCTCCGGTCCCCACGATCGCGATGTTCATATCGGTTCTTCCCTCATTATCGATGGGTGGATATGCCTTTTATGCGGCAGTTTTTGAAAAAGTTCAAGGTGAAACGGACGCTTTTTGATATGAACCGGTGAGAGAGTGTTGCATTTCGTGGCATGCTCTTGTATAGGCAAATTGAAGTTGCAACCGACTGTGTGCCGGCGCCCCGCTCGTCTGCCGCGAGACATTTTCGGACGCACGAGCCTGTGCCGAACGCAACTGGCGCTGGAAGACGATCCTCGCAATCTTCCGCAAGGAGGCGGCATGAATCACCCGGACCAATGGGACTGGGACACCCCCCGCAAGACCATCCCTGTTGCATCCTGGAAAGATCACTACGAGTGGGTCGAAGAACCTCAAGTCAGTCCGGATGGCGAGTCGGTGGCCGCGATCGTGAACTGCGGTGACGCCGAGTTCAATGTGGTGGTCGACGCTGCGGCCTGGGAAACTCCCTTCGAAAAGATCTGGCATTTGAGATTTTCCCCGGACGGGCGCCTGACGGCCGTCGTTTCCGATTCCGGTGAATGGACGCTTGCGATCGACGGCGCTCCCTGGGTAAGCCGGTTCGGGTTCGTGTGGGATCCCCGGTTCAGCCCCGACGGCAAGGCCATCGCCGTCAAGTTCCAGCAGGACATGCAATACGGGATGGCCCTCAACGACACTC
The DNA here is from genome assembly GCA_041736435.1 of Desulfobacterales bacterium. Lineage (GTDB taxonomy): Bacteria > Desulfobacterota > Desulfobacteria > Desulfobacterales > SpSt-501 > SpSt-501. The sequence continues at coordinate 29,643 of JBGSTS010000113.1, forward strand.
CCTGGGGGACCACCTTCGCCAACATGACCAACGCCGCCATCAGCCCGGATGGGACACGGACCGCGGCCGCGGTCCAGGTGGTGAACTTCAGCGAAGCGGATGTCTTTACATTTCAAAAAGGGACCTTCACTGCCGCCGTGGACGGCGCTTCGTGGGATCGGACCTTCGTCAACGTGTGGAACATGGCCTTCAGCCCCGACGGTTCGACGCTGGCGGCAGAGGTGCGGCTGACGCTCTACGATTACACCATCGCCATCAACGGGGTGCCCTGGGGACAGACCTTCAACTGCGTGTGGGAGCCGGTGTTCGACCCCCGGGGCGGCAGCGTGATCGCACCGGTGCGACAAGAAGGCCAATGGACGCTGGTGCGGGACGGGGCTGCCTTCTGGGACCGGTCTTTTGTGCAGCTGTGGCAGCCCCGGTTCAGCTCCGATGGGGCCCGCGTTGCGGCCATCGTGGCACCTTCATACGGCCGGTGGACGATCGCGGTCGACGGGAACCCCTGGCGGACCGAGTTCAAGGATTTGATGTCGGACCTCGTGTTCAGCCTGGATGGCCGGCGGGTGGCCGCCATCGGCAAGACCGGCAGCGCCTATCATGTCGTCGTGGACGATGGGGTGTGGCCCGGAAGCTTCGACATGGCCTGGACGCCGGTGTTCAGCCCGGACGGCCGGCAGGCGGCCGCCAAGGTCGAGAGAAACGGCAAGCTCACCTATGCCGTCGACGGCCGGGTCTGGAATGAGACGGCCGAGGCCGCCTGGGACCCGGTGTTCAGCCCCGACGGCCGCAAGCTGCTTTTTCGGACCATCGAGAACGGCAGCTACACCCGGCGGGTGGTTTCCGTCTCCGAGATCGCCGGTTGAAGGAGAAGGACGATGCATGATCTCTACGCTTTCGTAAGGGGACCGCTGGCCTGGGCCGCCTTTGCGCTGTTTTTCGGCGGAAGCCTCTACCGGCTGATCCAGCTGCTCGTGCTGGTCCACCGCAAGGAGAAGTTCATCTACTCCTACATGAGCTGGAAATACAGCCTGCGTTCGATATTGCATTGGATCACGCCGTTTGCCACCGTCAACATGCGCAAAAACCGCGTGCTGACGGTGGTGGCGTTCGCCTTTCATCTGGGCCTCATCCTGACGCCCGTCTTTCTCCTTTCGCATGTGCTGCTGTGGGAGGAGTCCTGGGGCTTGAGCTGGTGGACTTTGCCGGACGCCGTGGCCGACGTGCTGACCGTGGTGGTGGTTGCCTGCTGCGGCTACTTTCTGGTGCGCCGGCTTACCCGGCCGGAGGTTCGCTACGTGACCTCGACCTCGGATTTTCTCATCCTGGCGGTTGTCGCCGCGCCGTTCGTGACCGGGTTTCTGGCCTACCACCAGTGGGGGACCTACGAGACGATGTTCATCCTGCACATTTTGTCGGGTGAGATTCTGCTGGCGGTCATTCCCTTTACCCGTCTGGTTCACATGTTTTTCGCACCGTTCACGCGGGCCTACATGGGCAGCGAGTTTGGGGGGGTGCGGCATGCCCGCGACTGGTAGCCCCACGGCCGCGCCGAAAGCCCAATTTCGGCGTTGCGTTTCGCCCTGCGGGCGCTGCGGCGTACTGGAGTACGCCTCGCTCGGCGGGCCTCGCGCGCCGTGCCTGCCCCGCT
>JBGSTS010000230.1:0-6531 GCA_041736435.1 Desulfobacterales bacterium
GTCATGGCCTTCAGCGATTTCGCGGCCGAAAGCGTCATCCGGGATCCGGCGTTGCTCGAGCAACTGGCCGCCGGTGGCGAGCTCTGCCGCGCATGTGGTGCAGACAGTTTGGCGAGCCGACTGGCCGACGTCCTGGCGGGAACCTCCGATGTCGATGAGCTCAGCGCCCGGTTGCGGCGCTTCCGGCGCCGCGAAATGGTGCGGATCGCCTGGCGCGACATCGCCGGCCCGGCCGATCTGACCGAAACCACCGCCGACCTTTCCGACCTGGCAGACGCCTGCCTGGACCAGGCCCTCGCGTGGCTGCGCCTGAAGCTTTGCACCGAACAGGGGGAGCCCTGCTCCGAGGACGGCCGGCCCCAGAGATTAGTGGTTTTGGCGCTCGGCAAACTGGGCGCCCGCGAGCTCAATTACTCCTCGGACGTGGACCTGATCTTCGCCTACCCCGCCGCCGGCCACACCCGGGAAGGCGCCGCCCCGGCCGCCACCGATGCGTTTTTCACACGCCTTGCCCGCCGGTTGATCCAGGTCATCGGACACGTCACAGAAGAGGGGTTCGTCTTCCGGGTCGACCTGCGGCTGCGGCCGTTCGGCGAGGGCGGCCCACTGGTGATGAGCTTCGACGCCATGGAACGCTATTACCAGGAGCAGGGCCGGGACTGGGAGCGCTATGCCTGGATCAAGGGCCGTGTCGTCGCCGGAGACAGGGCGGCGGGCGAGACCCTTCTGCAACGGCTACACCCGTTCGTCTACCGGCGCTATCTGGATTTCGGCGCCTTCGACTCCCTGCGCGCGATGAAACAGATGATCGCCCATGAGGTAACGCGCAAGGGCCTGCAGGCAAACATCAAGCTCGGCCGTGGGGGGATTCGCGAAGTCGAGTTTTTTGGGCAGATATTCCAACTGATCCGCGGGGGGGTGACCCCGGCCCTGCAACGGCGGCGCATTCGAACCGTGCTCGCCGCCCTGGCGCGGTTGGGTACCATCGCCGAGCCGGTCCGCCGTGAACTCGACGACGCCTACGTGTTTTTGCGAACCGTCGAACATCGGCTTCAGCAAGTCGCCGACCGTCAAACGCATGAGCTGCCCGCGGATTGGCACGGGTTGGCGCGCTTGGCCGCGGCGATGGGGTATGCGGATGCCGAGCAGTTTGAAGCAGCGCTGAGCCGGCATCGCGAGGCGGTGCACCGCCACTTCCGGATGCTGCTGGAGACCGGCGAAGCCGAAGGCCCGGACAAGGCCATCGAGGAGCAGCTGAGCGGCATCTGGCTGCAGCGGGTCGACGAAGCCCACGCGGGCGTGGTCCTGGCCGGGCTGGGGTTCGACCCGCCCGGTGAGGCGCTTGGATCGCTCGATGAGCTGCGCAGCGACACCGAGACCCGCGCACTGAGCCTGACGGGCCGCCAGCGCTTGGACCGCTTGGTGCCACTGGTGCTGGTGGAGAGCTCCCGCACCGACCACCCCATCGCCGTCCTGCGGCGAATCATCGATCTCATCCGCGCCATCGAACGCCGAACCAGCTATCTGGCACTGCTGTTGGAGTACCCGGCGGCACTGGCCCATTTGGCCCGCCTGGCGAACGCCAGTCCCTGGATCGCCTCGTTTTTGGCCCAGCACCCGGTACTGCTCGACGAGCTTCTCGACGCACGCACTCTCTACCGGCCGCCCAGCCGCGAGGCGCTCGCAGACGATATCGGCCGACGACTGTCCCAGGCCCCGGCCGACGACCTCGAAACCCAGATCGAGGCGCTCTGCATTTTCAAGCAGATCCACGTGCTGCGCGTCGCCGCCGCCGATGTGAGCGGGGCCCTGCCGCTCATGCGGGTCAGCGACTACCTGTCGGACATTGCGGAAACCGTCATCCACGCCGTGGTGAACCTCGCCTGGGAGCACCTCAGCTCAAAGCACGGCACGCCCGTGAGCCGCCTGGGCGATACCCCCTGCGAACGGGGGTTTGCCGTCATCGCCTACGGAAAGCTCGGCGGCCTCGAACTCGGCTACGGGTCGGACCTGGACCTTGTGTTTCTGCATGCCGGGGCCGAGGGTCAGACGACCGGCGGGCCTCGCCCGATCGACAATGCCCAGTTTTACAACCGCCTGGGCCAGCGGGTGATCCATCTGCTGACCTCCCACACCCGGGCCGGACGGGTCTACGACATCGACACGCGGCTGCGTCCCAGCGGCATTTCCGGGATCCTCGTGCGGCACGTCGACGCGTTTCGCGATTACCAGCTGACCGAGGCCTGGACCTGGGAGCACCAGGCGCTGATCAAGGCCCGGGCCGTCTGTGGCGATGAGGCGATCGGTGTGCACTTTGCGGCGATCCGGACCGAGGCGCTGGCCCGGCGCCGCCCCGGGAAAAAACTGCTGGCGGAGGTAGCCGACATGCGCCGGCGAATGCGCCGGGAATTGAACCGCCCCGAACCCGGGCAGTTCGATCTGAAGCACAGTCCGGGCGGGATGATCGACATCGAGTTCCTGGTTCAGGCCCTCGTGCTCCTGCTCGCCCACCGGCATCGGGAGCTCGTGCGCTGGACCGACAATGTGCGCCTCATCCAAACCCTGATCGGCGCCGCGGTGTTGGACGAATACACGGCCCATCTCCTCAAACACGCCTACCTCATCTACCGTGCCGCCGCCCATCAGCTCAGCCTTCAGGAAAAGCCCTCACGGGTGCCGGAGGAAAAATTCGAGCGGCTGCACCAGCGCATTCACCAAATCTGGCAGGCGGTTTTCCGGGAAGCTGACCCTGGGGCTTAACCGGAGCCCGAGGGGTGCTTGCTGCGGGTGGTTACGGCCAAACATACCGCCGGGCCCAGGCGCTGCTCATCCGATCTTAGGACCGCTAATCCCAATCGCCTCAATATTACAAAAATGGTTTTTTTATAATTATAGTCAACACATTTTTGTAATTTATTCGACGCCCCCGGACCTGCCTAAAAACGAGTCAACAAACTGAAACGTAATGTAATTTTGATCCTGCAAAGCCCTGGCACAAGGCTTGCTCTAACGAGGGAGTACCTTATTGGAAGCCGGCAACCCCACCCCCCTTCTAAACAGGGGAGGAGGGAAGGTTTTGAAATCGACGTCATTGGAAAGGCCCTCATCGCTCACATGCTCGGTCTTCACGAACCCGCAACCCGTTCGCTGCAGGAAAACGTCGCCGCGTTGACCCGCCGCTTCCTGAAGGGGCGTCAGCCCGACTTCCTGAAGCAGCACTCGCGGGCGCTGGACGACTATTTCGAGCAGGCGTTTGAAACCAGCATGATCGGCCCCCGGCTGGAAATCAACAAGAACCCCTACGCCATCATCGCCCTGGGGGGATACGGCCGTGAGGAGCAATGCGTCCATTCCGATGTCGACCTGCTCTTTCTGTTCGGCAAGAGCGTCCCGGCCCACGCCGAGGAGCTCATACGCGAGATGATCTACCCGCTGTGGGACATCGGGTTGGATGTGGGCCACGCCACGCGTGCTCTCAAGGAGTGCCTGTCCCTGGCCGCCAAGGACCTGAACGTGCTCACGCCGATCCTGGATGCGCGCTTCATCTGCGGTGCGTCGATGCTCTTCTCGGAGCTGATGGGCCAGCTGCGGGAACGGGTCATCCGCAAACACGTCGGGCGCATCCTCGCGGAGCTGGCCGCCGCCACCCGCTCGCGCCACGCCCATTACGGAGACTCCGCCTACCTGCTCGAGCCCAATCTCAAAGAGGGCCAGGGCGGGCTGCGGGACTACCACACGATGCTATGGTTCGCCCGATTGGAACACGACCTGCGCCAGCCCCGAGACCTGGAATATCTGGGGTTGCTCTCCCATGCCGAATACCAATCGCTCTGGGAGGCGCTGAGCTTCGTCTGGCAGGTTCGCAATCACCTGCACCACATCAGCGGACGCAAGACCGACCAGCTGCACTTCGAAAACCAGATCAAGCTCGCCGAGCGTTTTCGTTACCGCGAGGAGGCCGGTCAGCAGCCGGTGGAGCGCTTCCTGGGGGATCTGCACGCGCGCATGGATCGGATCAAGCAGCAGTACGCGGCGATGCGCCACGAGCTCAACCTGGATGGCGTGCGCAAGCGGCGGCGCTGGTCATCGTCTAAGAGCCCCGCTGAAGGCCTTGAGGTCAGCGCCGGCGGACGGTTGAACTTCACGGGGCCGGAAGCCATCGTGAAGCAGCCCGAGTTGTTGATCCGTATCTTCGAGGAGAGCGTCGCGCTCCGGGTACCGCTGAGCGCCGAGGCCAAACGCCTGATCCGAGAATTCGTTTATCTGGTGGACCCGGCCTATCGCTCGGCACCGGAGATCGTGCGCACCTTCGAGCGCATCCTGCTGGCCCCGGCCGCCGCCGAAGCGCTGGACGACATGCTCACCACCGGCTTTTTGATTGCGTTCATCCCCGAGTACGAGCGCATCACTCACCGGATCCAGTACGACGAGTACCACCTCTACCCGGTGGACAAACACCTGCTGCGGACCCTCCAGACGATCCACGATCTGGCGGCCCCCGGCGCCGCATCCGAGCCGCTCTTTTCCCGGATTTACCGTGAGCTGAAGAGTAAACGCCTGCTGCTGTGGGCCGCCCTGCTGCATGACATCGGGAAGGGCGGCTCCGAAGAAGACCACTCGGTCGCGGGCGCAGAGCTCTGCCGGGGGATTTTAACGTCGAAAGGGCTCTCCCCGGACGAGGTGGACACCGTGGTGTTTCTGGTGCGCGAGCACCTGCACCTGATCAAGACGGCCACGCGCCGCGACATTCACGACGAGGAGACCGCCATCCTCTGCGCCCGGCGCATAAAGGACCCCGAGCGGCTCAAGCTGCTTTACCTGATCACCGTGGCCGACTCCATCGCTACCGGACCGGCAGCCTGGAACGACTGGACCTCCCACCTGTTGCGCGAGTTTTTTCTGAAGGTGGTCAACACCCTGGAACGGGGCGAGCTCGTTTCGGAAGAAGCGGTGGCCGCCACCGAGCGCAAACGGGGGGCGGTGGTTGCCGCCGCGTCCCCGGAGGAACGTCGGGACATCGAACGCCTCCTGCCAGCCCTCTCACCGCGTTATCTGCTCTCGGTGACGGCGGAGGCCATCGCGGAACACGTCCGGTTGTTCGGCCGGCTGGGGGACCGGCACGCCGTCTGGACGGTCGCTCCCTCCGCCGATGGGACCACCCGCACGGTGACGATCTGCGCCAAGGATCGGCCGGGGCTGATGGCAAGCCTTGCCGGGATTTTCACGCTGAACAGCATCAACATCCTCAGCGTTCAGGTCTTCACCTGGCGCAACCGCACGGCACTCGACATCTTCGAGGTCAGCCCGCCGCCGGACCGTCTCTTCGAAGAGGAAAAATGGTCCCGCGCCGAGGGCCATCTACAGATGGTGCTGGCGGGGACGATGGACCTGGCCGCAGCGCTCAGGCCACGCCTGGAGTCGCCGCGCCTGGCCAAACCGCGCACCGCGCACCGCGCGCACCGCGTGCGGATCGACAACACGAGTTCCAGCTTCTTCACGATCGTGGAGGTCTTCACCTACGATTTCCCCGGCCTGCTCTTCAGCATCGCCGATGCCCTGTTTTGCCTGGAGCTGGATATCTGGGTGGCAAAAATCGCAACCAAGATCGACCAGGTCGTCGATGTCTTTTATGTCCGGGACATCGCCGGCCAGAAGGTGGACGACCCTCAACGGGTCGCCGCTATCCGGGAAGCCCTGCTCGCTCGGCTTCCAAAAATAGATGAAGGAGGTTGACCTCAAGATGAAGTGGAAACGATGGTGGATGTCGGCAGGGATGGTTCTGGCGGTCGGATCGCCCGCTTGGGCGGCGGAGGCTGTCTTGAACTCGGGTGACACGGCCTGGATGATCGTGGCCACGGCGCTGGTGATGATGATGACCCCGGCGGGGCTTGCCCTTTTCTACGGCGGCATGTCGCGCTATAAGAACCTTCTGAACACCCTGGCCATGACGTTTGTCGCCTATTGCCTGACGAGTGTCGTTTGGGTGCTCTGGGGCTACAGCCTGGCGTTCGGGCCGGATCAGGCCGGGGTGATCGGGGGCCTGGATTTCGTGTTCTTCTCCGGGATCACCCCCGCCAGCCTGGAGGGGACCATCCCGACCAGTGTGTTCGCCTTGTTCCAGATGACCTTCGCCTGCATTACCGTGGCCCTGGTGCTCGGCTCGGTTGTCGACCGCATGAAGTTTTCCGCCTGGATCGTCTTCACGGTTCTGTGGGTGACCTTCGTCTACGCCCCGGTCGCCCACTGGGTGTGGGGCAAGGGCTGGATGGCCGGCATGGGGGCTCTGGACTTCGCCGGCGGCACCGTGGTTCACATCAATGCCGGGGTCGCCGGCCTGGTGCTCGCCCTGGTGCTGGGCAAGCGCATCGGCTACGGCAAGGAGGCCATGTTCCCGTCGAGCATCGCCTTGACCGCGCTCGGCGCCGCGCTCTTGTGGTTCGGCTGGTTCGGGTTCAACGCCGGCAGCGCCCTGGTGGCGGACGGACTGGCGGGTTCGGCCTTCCTCGTGACCAACACATCGGCCGCCGCCGC
>JBGSTS010000057.1:0-13106 GCA_041736435.1 Desulfobacterales bacterium
AGCGCCTCCGTTGCCAATCTGACGAAGAGGCTGAAAAGCACAGGTTTTCTATTGACAAAAATATCGATAACGGATCACTTATGGACCCAGTGTCACAGTTTCTTGCCGCCAGCTGTCTCAATTTTCCTCCGCCCTCCACACCTACTTTGTGATATGTTGGATAAACCAGCAATCAAAAATATGCCCTCATTGATTTTGCATATCAAATGTTAAGCTCAACAGTTCCGAGCTCCTCGGGCTAAACCGAAAGCTACAAAATTCACCTTCCCTCGTTTCCGGTTTTCCATGGCGTGACCATATAGTCGGTGTAGAGCTTGGTTTCAGAACACTGGCCGCGGAACGACTCCAGGGCGGCATCACTGCTTGCAGCCGGCAGCCCGGTATCCGACAACACCACCCGGCCAAGCGTTTTCTCCTTCAGGCGATCATAGAGAGATTCATGCGGCATCCGCCAGCGCACCCGTCGGGCTGCCTGCCGGTTGACTGGAATAAAGGCCACCAGCTCGCCATTGGTCATGCGTTCCAGCCCCTTCTCCCGAAGTGTTGCATTGTGGCTGCCGTGATGGCCCACCTTGTAAAACACGGTGCGGGACAGCAGGTCTTCCGTGGTGATCTCCTTGTACTCCCCAGTCCATCTTACCTTGTCCCAGGAAAGCCAGCTCCCAACCTGGGCGTCTGCCGCAAACAACATCACCTTGTCCTTTGGACACAGCTCAATTGCCATCACCAGGCTGGTGTTGTTGGTATGCGCGTCGAGTCTCAGCGCTAACTCGCCCGCCGCCCCGGTCCAATCTGTCTCAATCTGCCGCCAGGGCTCTTGGTGATATAGATGGGCTACGATTGAAACGTCCGGATCTGAAGGTTCGCAGTGGTAGGCCTCGTTGAAAGGTGTGAAACGCATCTGCTCCTGGTAGGGTTGCCGCACCGCGGGTGCAGACCCCAGCCCGGCCAGGAAAAAACCGAGTTGCCCGGTTTTGGCGTCATCCAGGTAGACCTGTCCGGCCTTTGATGAAGGGCGGCTCTTGCGGATATAGGAGGCATCGGCCGGGGGCCCCAGCACATAGAATCTCACATCTGGCAGCACGTCAATCTGCAGCGGCGTACCCCCGGGGTCGCAATAGCGGTGATTGCTCCACTTTTGTTTCACCCAGTCCAAGGCATCCTCGGTCGTGGCCCGCCCCGCAGCTCCCAAATCCGGCCCGAAAAACCCCCTCAGCGATTCGATCCTCTTGGCAAACAGAGGCGGGGCTGCCGCGGCATTTTGAAGTACAATCCCAAGTCCCTGAAGCGCGGCCTGCCGCCGCTCGCGAAGCTCCCGCGCAAGCGGGTTCTTTGGGTTTTCTGTCCAAGCGAACCACACCTGATCAACCGAAATCTTTGCGAAATGATCCTTCGCCTGGATGAACCCCGACACGTGATCCCAGTGCTCGTGGGTCACCACCAGCGCATCGAGATGATCCCCGGTGGCTTGGCGGATGTCCTTGGCCACATCTGCCATCAGGCGATCGACGTCGTCCGTGCCCAGCAGAACACCGCAATCAATCAGCACGTACTTTTGCCTCTGCTTCGTTACGCCAAATGCGAGCAGAATGCAGTCCCCAAGCCCGTGGCGGTACATTCGTACCGTGCACCCCCCCAGCGGCGCTTTCAGTCTGGCCATCAGATATCAACCTCCAGGCCGCGATGCACAATGGAGAAGACCTCGTTGGTCTCATCGGCTCGCATGGTGTCGAAATACGTGCTCGCAAGCGACAGCCCCGCGCTCTTGCCGGAAAGATAATCCCGTTGCCGCTCATACCGGCTCTCGCTTGTGATTCGTTTGTAAATGCAATAACGCAGGCGCCCCGTCTCCAGGTCTATAACCAGAGTGCAGCCGCCCCGGAACCAGAAGTCCGGCTGCTCTCCGGCTGACAGCCGGGTGGGTGCCTTTTTCAAAGATTTGTCCAAATAGCCGGGCCGCTTCTGCGTGATCTCAACCACCGCGTCCATCAAATACTCGCCCTCCGGGCCGACTCGCCGCACGGGTCGGATGGAGTTTACTTCAAAGTCGAATTGGCTAAGGTCCAGGCCTTCCGTGATGCGCTCCTTATACCCGCGGCTGTTATCAATGATATTCTTCGCGGTGTCCCGGGCTTCCCTGAGGCGTGTGAAAATTACCTCGCGATTTCCGCTTAAGTTCCAACTACGCATTTTTGAGCTCAGGTCTCGCCCAAGGTACACTTGGGTTTGGCTGTCGGCCAGCCTCATGTCAGGGCCCTGCCACCTCAGGCTTTCCTCTGACAGTGAGCGGGCATCCCCCGGGAAAACCCCCCGCCGCCGAAAGGCCTCCATGAAAGCCACGCGATAACCAAACGTGTCATCTGCGACCAGATCAAGGTCGGCTGTAATCAGCGCACGCAGGTAATCACCAAAGCTCACGTCCACCGGCGGCAGGTAATCCAGCGCCCGGATGCAGATCGAGAGCACATGCTGCGAGGCCTTGGCCGCCTCCGCGGCAAGACGGTTCGCAAGGTCGGGATGAATCGCCCCCTCCGGCAGCACCCCGCTCCCCGCTGTCGCCAGCCGGTAAAGATCCTTGGTGCGTTGCTTGTAGATGGCAAGAAACGCGCTGAAGACCGCAGCCACCAGAATAGCCCCGCGCCCGTGCGGCTCATTGACCCTGTCGATTTCTGTCGGATCCGGGGGCTTTCCAATGGCGCTTCGCAGCGCGCCGGTCCGGCCGATGGCCTTGCCGAACTCCTGGGCAAGGTTTGCAAGCATGTTGTCCACCTCAAGATTCCCGCGCGTGCGCGTGATCTCATAGCGCAGAACTTCAGGCAGCGAGAAATGCTGGAACAGCGCGACAATATCGGCAAACGCCTCATGAAAGGCCAGCACATCCGGGTTGCTTGGATCGGTGAGGTTCCGGTTCATGCCATCCAGGAGCGCGTGCGCCGTCTCATGCGCGACCACATCATGCGAGAGGCATGTAAAAACGAGACCGCCCGGAAGAAACTGGGATGGGTCCAGGGGGGTCGCCTGAAAATAGCCGAACAACAGGGCCCGCTTCTCGGGGCTGTAATAGGCGTTTGGCTCGCGCAGGCCGTGCGGATAGACCCGCAGCCGTCCGACATACCGGCCGTCCTTCGAGGCCCACAACGCCCGGCGGCCAAGCGCCACTTCGAAATTGCGGATGGTTCGCATGCAGACGGCATAGACCATCTGCTGATGAAACTGCGGGTTTCCGTCTGAGGGGGAAAGGCCGTCCTGGGCGAGAAGATACGGATCGCTTAAATCGATCGGCTTGTAATAGGTCTTCGTGGCCGGGTCGTAATCGATCACCTCAAGATACTCGCCACAGGGGCCGGGCGTGAGCAGCGCGTCCCGGCGTTCAAAATCCTCCTGCACAAAACCGTACAGCTCTTCTCCCACAACCGTATCTTCCCAGGGGATCTCGATCCGCGCGGTCCGGATAGCGTGGGTATCCAAGCTCTGCGCCAGGCTGGGATCGATCGAATAAATCCGAAGACGTCGTGAAGTCGGCCGCGGGATGACATACGGGGAGCGGGTTTGGGTCTGGGTGCGGCGCATTTTCTACCCCTCCTGTCAGATACCCGAGCTCCGATAGGGAAACTTGCCTTGGCCCAACGATGTGTCCACGTGCTTGCGCAGGGCGGCATCGCATACCGCGTATCCCCAGTTGATAAGACGCTCCTGCAAATTGGTGTCCATGCGCTTCAGGCGAGTCGGCGTTGCCGCCAGGGCCAGCGTTCGGTCATGAGGGCACGGCAACGGGTCCGCCAACTGGTAGTCGGCGATATCGGTTCGGATTCCCCAGTAGGCACCTTTGCGCACCTTGTCGCAGTACGATTGAATGAGCTGGCGTTTCCGCAGGCTCCTGACCTGGTTGTCGATCAGGTTCAACACCCGGTACGAATGCCGTGCCCAGTCTTCCTTGGGTTCGTCCTCGGCTTTGAACTGGCCTCCCGCGTCGCTCACGAGAATGGTGTCATAGCGCTTCCAGGCCGTCTCAAGCCCCAGGTTGTCGTAAACGCCCCCGTCGCTTAAAACCACTCGGCTGGTGTAGGGCTCTCGCTGCAAATCCTCTCCGCTGTTTAGAGTGAAGGTGCTCGGGTCAAGCTCCATGATCATAGGTGAGAGCACCGGAGGAAAAGCGGACGAGGCAGCGACGGCCTGGGCCAGGGAGATGCGCGGTGCCTTCACCTCGCCCACCCGGTAGTCGCGCATATAGGGTTTTGAAAACCGCCACAGCACACCCGATTGGACGTTGACGGCGTTCATCACGAAACGGGGTTTATCCGCCAAATCCTGAAGGGTAGCATCTCCGAAAAGATGCTTTCGGTAGGATTCTTGAATCTTCTCGCTGATGGTCCCAGGAAGGAGGATCCCGCCAACGATGCCCCAGGCGTCAATCGTCTCGCCCGCCAAATTTCGAATCGGCTTGACGAAATGCTCTGTAAACACGGAGGGGTCCCCGGCTGCGTCGACCTTGAGCCTGTCCCATGCCAACCCGAGCACGGCGGCCGTTATCGAACCGCCCGACACGCTGGAAATACGATCCAGCTTGGCCAGCCAACCGCTCTCGTAGAGGCGCCAGATCACCCCCGTATGAAAAACCATGGCGCGGTATCCCCCGCCCGAAAGGCACAGAGCCACGCCCGGTTTGGGTTCTTCGCGATCGGTTGAAAGGTATTCGACAGGATCGTCAGTGCGACGAATTGGATTATCAATGGGCATAGTGCCAGCCTCCTTGTTTTTTATGTTTGGCGGTGTGGTTCATCAGCCTTCCTCCAGATCGCATTTTTAACCACCTTGGAAGTTCGGATATCTTACGCTTACGATTAAAAAAAACCAATAACCTGGAAAGTTAGAGGAGAATATACACTGTGGACACCACCGAATTTCAGAAAATTCAGCCACTGTGAGAGTATCTCAGAGATGTTCAAAATGCAGGTACGTCAGATGAAACTCATATATCAGGAACGGGCGCAAGGTCGATCTGCAATACAAATTTAACACTGATTTAAAGTTACAAATGGATAAACGTTCTATCGCCACGTTCCGTCAGGCTGGCAGATGACACCGTTGATATTCGTTCCAGTCGGGTACCAGAGTCCATTATAGAGGCAATCGGCCAGAGCTGTGCCTATCGAGACGGATAGAAATATCAGCACCGCAAGCATCGTTACGATTTTCATGGGTTTCCTCCTTCCTGATGTTATGAACCAGTCTCAAAAGTTGCGCTTGGCCATTACCTGATAGCGGTTGAATCTATCGACTTCCATGGAATTCACGCGCAGGGTTTCGCCGCCACCAGGGCACGGAAACGCCAGCTTACAATCCACATACACCTGGAAAGAGCCCAGGAGCTCACCTTCGTTGTTCAGCACGAACACGACGACAGGCTTTGCCAAAAAGCGGCTGTTATCGCAGACCGCAGCTAACCCTGGCGGCACGTTCGGGTCATACGCCAGTTTCACGGGCACCGAGTTTGCCGAGAACGGCGGCTGGCGCTTCTCGACCAACTCCACCAGCTTCTCGCCCAGCTTGTTGCCAGGTGGCAGGTTCTCGATGATGCCCAGCAATGAATAGGTTAGCATCTTCTCGGTTTTCTCGTTTTCCAGCCCTTTCCGGATTAGTTCGGAAATCTCGTTGCTGTTGGCAACTTTGAAAGTCACCGTAGGCCCGTTCGGCGTGGCGATGGTTATTTCGCCCTCCCGAAACGGGTTTTTCCAGAAAAAAATGATGGCGACTATAGCCACCCCGACCATCAGCGCACCAATGATTGTGCTCAGGATCTGCTGTCGCATCCCGCCCTCCTTCCCATATCAATATAAAAATTTACTTGAGAAGGCGTTGATAAAAATAATGTTGCTGGATCGGTATGCTATTTTTTTCAGTTCGTTAGCATAGAGACCTATACGAATCAGCATAAACACCGATATGTCCGATCGTAAAGCTAAGTGATAGAGCCTCTTTTTAAACTACCTTAAAATACTTTGAGGGTTGCAAATATGTTGGAGGAAATTCAAAAAACCGGAATGATAACTGCCGAAGTGAAATTGGAACCGTTTACCGAAACCAGAGTCCGCTTCAGGTCCGTAGAGAGGGGAAGAATTTACAATACAAGCATCATACCTTTGTCCAGATGAAAAAATCAAATGAAATTTGCTCTTGGCCAGAGTCTATATCATAAGGGACCACCTTTTTGTGATTTGTCGGATGATCTGTCAGCTATCTAACAACCTAAAATCATTGCAAATAAATAATTATGGGGACGCTCTCAATATTTCAACATTTGGGTCGGCGTAGAGAAGGCTGGGATAATTTTGAATGTTGGGAATAAAACCAAACGTGTTTGATGGGGTCAATTGCCTTAATGGGCTGGGTTGGTTAAAACAATCTTTTTGCTGGCGCCGCCGCGCACGTTGCGGTTTTTCCGTCCCACAGCTCGGGGGAGGTGGAGGTGCGCTTTGCACCAAGGCCTCGACCGCATGGCCCCATATCAAACGATTGAAAGGGCAATACGCAGGTATATGGCGGCACCGTATTGGTGCGTGGCGCTTTTTTTCTACGATCGATGAATCGGGCCGGATCGTCCCGATGATCGCCGCTGCCCACCGCAGCCGCGCATATTGAATTGTCACTGCTTTTGCCGCCAGTCCCTGAACCAATCCAACCGATAAAACCAATTCGGGGAGGTCCCCGCGCCTTAAGTCAGCGGCTGGAGTCCAATCTCCAGGTACTTCTTCGCAAGGTCGATGTAAAGCTTCTTGCCCCGGCGCCAGAACTCTTCGTCGCTGGGACGGACCGCACGAACGATCTGGGCCGGATTGCCGGCGGCAACCATTTGAGGTGAAATGATCCGTTTATCTCTTTATCTGGGCGGCTGCTCCTCGACGCAGGATCAGCTGCTCAGCGGGTGAAAAGGCGCGTGCGCGGAGCAGAAGGGTGATCGCCAGGGCGCTGATGCTTGATGCTGCGAAAATCATGGCCATGACGATGAATTGATATATGCCGGCGTAAATCGGGTCGGCGCCGGAGACGATCATGCCTGCCATCATGCCCGGTACCCACACGATGCCCAGCGACGTGAGCGAGTCCAGCCGGGGAATGAGGCTGGCGTACACGGCGCTCTGCACGTAGGGCGCCACCGCTGCGGCAGAGGCGGCACCCAGCGCCAGGCCGGCTTCCACCTGACCGGCGTGGGCAGTGACGTCGGCGCGGAAGCGCTCGGCCGACTGGGAACAGGAATTCATGGCGCTGGCAATGACCATGCTGCCGACCGGCACCAGCATCGACAGCTCGGCGGTCAGTGCCCCGATCGCGATCATGGCTGTGATGACGACGCCTGATCCCGCCGCCACCGCGCAAAAAGAGAGCAGCAGCGCGTTCTTGAGGCCTGCGGCGCGGCGCGAGGCGATCATGGCTGCGGCGACCGTCATGGCCAGCAGGATCACAACGCCGACCAGCAGCCCGCGGTTCAACACCAGCGCCAGGATCAGCCCGACCAAGGCGATCTGCACAAACCCCCGCAGCAGCGATACCAGGGTTTCTCGTTCAACGTGGATGGCGGCCCAGCGGCACAACAGCACTACTGCAAGGCACAGCCCGGCGGCGCCCCCCGCCTGGGCGCTGACCGCTGCCACATCGCCGCTTAGGCGGCCCATCAGCTCAGTCCACACGAATCACCTCCGGCGTGGGGCCGATCGCCGTCATCCTGCCGGCTTCCAAGACCATGGTGCGATCGGCGATACGAGCGGCCTGCGGCATGTCATGGGTGACGATGACACAGGTCATCTGCCGCTCGCGAATGATGCTCAGCACAAGCTCCTCGATCCCCCGCTCGGACGTGTCGTCAAGAGCCGAGGTCGGCTCGTCCAGGAGCAGCACCTCCGGGGCGTTCGCCAAAGTGCGCGCCAGGGACACGCGCTGGGCCTCGCCCCCCGACAGGAGGCTCACGTCCCGGTCCTGATACCCCGGCAATCCCACGCGGGTCAGCAGCGCATCGATCTGCTCGGGGCGAATCGCCTCCTGCCGTTGCCGGGGACCGAAGGCGATGTTGTCGGCCACGCTACCTGGAAAAAGGAAGGGCATCTGCATGACCATACCCGCACGGCGTCTGAGCTCCCGGGGAGCAATCTCGCGGTAATCCCGACCGTCTATGAGCACGGAGCCCCCGGTCGGTTCATCGAGGCGATTGAGCAGCCGCAGGAACGAGGATTTTCCCGACCCGCTCGGCCCGACCACCGCCAGCACCTCCCCCGGGTGCACCTGAAGGCTGATGTCGTTCACGACGGCTTTCCCCGGGATCGCCCTGGAAAGATGCCGCGTTTCGAGCTTAGCCGCCTGATTCGCTTTAGAGGGGCGCTGGTGAAAAGTTGACGTACTGGATGCTTTCCGCATGGATCGATTATCCTCGAATTTTGAAAAATAGCGGCGGCACTCTTTTCGTTCAATTCATCCGTGCAACCGCGCTGCGCCAGCTTGCTGACCGTCGAGGCCGCCAGTTCCCGGCCGTTCATGCCCAGCCGGTCAATCGCCAGGGCACAGACGAGTGAGGGTACACGGGCGGCCGTTCGCTGCCGCCCAGCGGTGCCGGTGCGTGCAGGCTCCACTCGGATGTGATCCGCATCGTCACGAGCCGGTTTTTAGCAGGTAGTTATTGTGCAACTTCGTAAGAAAAATAAGCGCAACGATTGAACCGACCAGACACAAAAACATATCGCTTTGCGTATCCCAGATATAACCTTGTGTTCCAAGGAAGGCTTCGGTATCCGTCGGATTCGATAGAGAAGCCAGCCATTCAATGATTTCGTAAACTGCGGAAAAAGCCAAAGGCACAGCTATGGCGATAAACCCCAGCCACTTGCCACGCCTGAGCGGAGATGTTCGCGATACAATTTCGCGCGTGTATATGGCCGGGCCGAAGCCCTGCATGAAATGCCCAATCTTGTCATAGTTATTGCGAGTCCAGCCGAACCATTCTTCCATCCAAAAGCCCAACGGCACTTTTGCGTAAGAGTAATGGGCTCCCCACATCAGTATAATGGCGTGGAGTGCGATCAGCGTATAGGTTAAACTGGTAAGAGGAAATCTCTTATGGGTAATCAACAAAACGGGTAAGACCATTATAATCGGCAAGGTTTCCAAGACCCATGTGAGGCGGGTATCAAGGGGTTTGACCCCCGACCAAGCCCCAAACGCTAAGACAATTATCAACAATACACCCGGATACCTTTTCGATGACATATCCCATTTCCTGCCGGTTGGTGATGAGTTGGATGAAAACACCGCACTTGAATCTTTTGTCGATATATATCCTTCGGGCGATAAATTTGGCAACTGCAATTTTCCGGTCATCCTGCCATCACGGTATGCGAAGGTTTCATCGCGGCATCCCCAGGGGCCGAAAAGTTTGTTGCGCGGGGGATGCGACGGAAGCGGGTGCCGGGAGCACGACGCCGCGGTGCCAGGGGTGAAGACCGTATTCGCCTACGATGCGATGAGCAGAGATTTCAGCCGCGTCCATTCACAAATGGTCATGTGCCGGCGTGGATGCGCAAGCTTGCTTTTTCGGAGCAGGTATGCCAATAAAATTCACAACGCACCCGGCGGTCCATCTCTTCCGATCCGGCGCTTGCGGCCTCGCGAGAAGGGGCAGCGCAGCGGGCGGCCGGACCTTCCCCCCCCTGTGGAGTCTCCCCGAAACCCGTTGCCGCCGGGCCGGGAGGAGGCAGCATGCAGGCTGAATGCGAACGGGAGCTCTTCCACAGGGCGATCAGCGCCTTTCCCCACGTTTTTGCCGTGATCTCCCCGGATTACAGGATCCAGGCGGCGCGCTGCCGGTTCGCATCCGTGCCGGATGCGGAGATGGTCGGCCGGCTCTGCCACGAGGTGTTTTTCAACCGCCGGGAGCCCTGCGTCGAATGCGCCGTCAAAACCGTGCGCGAGACGCGCCGGCCGGCCTGGAGCCACCGCAGCGACGATGTCTCGGGGGCCGAGAAGATCAGCTGCCTCTATGCCTATCCCCTGCTCGCGGGCGAAGAGATAGAGGCGGTGGTCACCGTGGAGCTGGACCTGCCGCCCCGCACCCGGGTCGAGGAGCAGCTGCAGCGGGCCAACGCGCTTCTGCGAAACCTCATCGGCAGCGCGGTGGACGGGGTGATCGCCGCCGACAAGAAGGGCAAGGTCATCATTTTCAACGACGCGGCGGCCCAGATTTTCGGCTACACCGTGGCCGAGGCGCTCGAGCAGCTGGATGTCCGTAGGATTTACCTCGGCGGCATCGAACGGGACATCATGCGGCAGCTGCGCAGCGAGGATCACGGCGGCCGCGGAAAGCTGCGCTCCTACCAAGTGGAGGTGCTGCACCGCGATGGGACTCGCATCCCCATCAACCTGAACGCGGCCATCGTCTACGATGGGGAGCGCGAGGTGGCGACCGTAGGCTTTTTTCACGACCTGCGCGAGACCCTGCGCATGAAAAAAGAGCTCGAAAAAACTCAGCTCCAGCTGCTGCAGGCCGAGAAGATGGCCTCGCTCGGCAAGCTCGCCGCCGGGGTGGCACACCAGCTCAACAACCCCCTGGGCGGGATAACGCTCTTCACCAAGCTGGTGCTGGAGGACTACGAGCTGCCGCCCGGCGCCAGGGAGGATCTGGGGCGGGTGCTGAGCGATGCCGAGCGCTGCCGCGAGACGGTCAAGGAGTTGCTGGAGTTCACGCGCCAGACCCGCCACCTGATGCGGCCGCATGACGTCAACCAGGCGATCTCGCGCACCCTTTTTTTGCTCAAGAGCCAGTCCCTGTTTCACGACATTGCGATCGAGACCTCGCTCGATTCTCACCTGCCGCTTGCTGTGAGCGACATCCAGCAGTTGAACCACATGTTCATGAACATCATCCTCAATGCCGCTCAGGCCATGGGGGGCAAGGGCCGGCTGACGGTTCGGACCGAAAGCCTCGCGGAGTCGGGGCATGTGCGCATCGAGATTTCGGATTCCGGCCCGGGCATTCCGCCGGAGGTGCTGCCCCACATTTTCGAGCCGTTTTTCACCACCAAGGAAGAAGGGGCTGGAACCGGATTAGGGTTGAGCCTGGTGTACGGCATCGTTGAAAACCACGGCGGCCGGATCAAGGCCCTGAGCGAGCCGGGAGAGGGCGCCGCTTTCGTGATCGAGCTGCCGATAACACCCAGAGTCGAGGGGGATCGAACGCGTGGAGAAACCTGCCGCTGAAGTGAGCATACTGATCGCCGACGACGAAGAGGATATTCGCGACGGGGCAGAACGGATCCTGAAACGAATCGGCTACCGCGTTCTCAAGGCCGCCCGCGGGGACGAGGCGCAACGGATGGTGGAGGACCTCCGGCCGGACCTGGTGCTGCTGGACCTCAAGATGCCGGGCCTGGACGGGATGGAAGTTCTGAAGTTCATCCGGGAGCTGGACCTGCGGATCTTGGTCATCATCATCACGGGGTTTGCCACGGTCGAGACCGCCATCGAAGCCATGAAACGGGGCGCTTACGATTTCATCCCCAAACCCTTCGAGCCGGACCAGCTGCGCATCGTGGTCAACCGCACCGCGGAAAAAATCCGTCTGACCCGGGAGGCCGAGCACCTCGAGCAGGAGAAGCTCAGAACGCTTTCCGATCTCGGCACCGAAAAAAGCCGGATCCATACCATCGTCGAGTCGCTCCCGGACGGGGTGCTGGTAACCAACACATCCGGCCAGGTGGTCCTCATGAACCCCGCCTGCCGGCAGTTGATGGGGTTGGGCGCGGAGGTGAAGCCCGGCAACCCCATCGATGCCTACATCTCCGACGAGGCCTTCTGCCGGCTGGTCATGGAGATCTCCCAAGGACGTATCCTGGACTACGAGGACATCCCCGCCCAGGAGTTTGCGCTGCCCAACGAGAATTACCTGCGGGCCCGGGCCCAACCGGTGCTAGGGGAGCGCAGGGAGTGCCTCGGAGCGGTCGTGAACCTGGTGGACATCACCGCGCTCAAGATCGTGGACCGTCTCAAGTCCGAGTTCGTGTCCAAGGTCTCCCACGAGCTGCGCTCCCCGCTGTCCACCATCCACGAGCAGTTGGCCACCGTGATCGGGGACTTGGTGGACCAGGCCCCCGCCCAGGACCAGCACATCCTCACGCGCGCCAAGGAAAAAACCAAGGGGCTGATCTCGCTCATCAACGACCTGCTGGACATGTCACGCATCGACGAGGGGCTGATCTGCCGTGAGCCACGGCCGGTGATGCTGGGGGGTCTCTTGCACGGCATCGTCGATTTTCTCACTGCCAAAGCGGAGGGCAAGCATCAGTCGCTGACATTGCGCCTGCCAGCGGTGCCGCTGCCCGAGCTTCAGGCCGACCCGCTGGCGCTGGAGAGCATATTCGGCAACCTCGTCGCCAACGCCATCAGCTACACCCCTGAGGGCGGTAGCATCCGGGTGGAGGCGGACATGGCGGGCGTGAACGTGCGGGTCCGGGTGATCGACAACGGGCTGGGGATTCCGGAGAAGCATCTGCCGCGTATTTTCGAGCGTTTCTACCGGGTCAAGGACGAGCAGACGCGCTACATCACCGGGACCGGCCTGGGGTTGTCCATCGTCAAGGGGTTGCTCGAGGCCATGGGCGGATTCATCGAGGTTCAGAGCACGCCCGGGGAGGGATCGGTCTTCACCGTGCTGCTGCCGGTGCGGTAGAAAAAGAGGGTTCCGGGTTCACGGTTGAAGGGGTTGGGATGCGAGTGAACCGTGAACCTGGAACCCTCTCTACATCGCCTGCCCATCCCCGTTCTGCAGGGCGTTGACGAACTCTTCCGGGGGGACCTGGATACCGGTCCACAGCTGCAGGGTGCGGCGCGCCTGGAAGGCGAGGGGGCTCAACCCGTCCATGAAGCGCACACCTGTCGCCTGAGCCTTTTCCTGCCAGAAGTTCCGCCGCCGGCCATAGTTCAGGTCGAGGATCAGCTCGCACCCCCGCAGATCGAGCTGGTCCACCAAGCCGGCCAAGTCCGCGGCCTCGTCCGGGCTGGAGACGGACGTGGCGTTGATGACGATCTGCGCCGGCAGCGGCCGGCCGGCCAGCAAGGCCGGCTCCACC
>JBGSTS010000138.1:0-4293 GCA_041736435.1 Desulfobacterales bacterium
TTCGCCCGCGGCGGGGACGGCCGGCTCGCCCTGGCTGCGCTCGTAGTCGGCCAAAAACCGGTGCAGCTCGCGGATGGCCAGCGGCTGGTCCACGTCGTTTCGGGTGCACATCTTCTCGCAGGGGTGGTGGCACACGCGGCCGCACACCGCCGGGAAGGGGTGGTCTTCGCGGAACAGCTCGAGCGCCTCTTTGTACTTGCCCTGGTGGATGAGCGCGATGTAGCCCTGGATGCTCACGTGCGCCGGGCAGGTCGCCTTGCAGGGCGCCGTGCCGCGCTTTTCGATGGCGTAGGCGCCCGGCATGCCCTGGACATACTGCTTGAAAATCGCCTTGCGCGCGGAGAGTCCCTCGTCATAGTCGTTGACGGTGTCGATCGGGCAGACCTTGGCGCACTCGCCGCAGCTGGTGCACTTGGCCAGATCGACGTACCGGGCCTTCTTGCGCACGACCGCGATGAAGTTTCCGGGTTCGCCCTTGAGTTCAAGCAGTTCGGAATAGGTGAGCAGATCTATATTGGTGTGCCGGCCGACCTCGACCAGTTTGGGTGAGATCACTCACATGGCGCAGTCGTTGGTGGGAAAGGTCTTGTCCAGCTGGGCCATCATGCCGCCGATGGCGGGCAGCTTGTCGACCAGGTAAACCTTGAAATCCGAGTTGGCCAGGTCCAGGGAGGCCTGCATACCGGCGATCCCGGCGCCGACCACCATCACCGATCCGCTTTTAATGTTTGGGGTAGATCCCATCTGTTCTCCTCGGTATGAGACAGACGCGTATGCGTCCGCCGGCGTTCATGGTGTTTCTTACAGACGTCGTCCAGCTGGATTTAGTTGCATGCGTTGAGTGATTTTGAATCAGGCGATAAAAGGATATAAAACTGATAGAGTTTCTGATTATGCCCTCAAACAGTGGGTGTGTCAAGAAAATTAATGAAAAGAAAACTCAATGATTTCGAAGGGGTTTCATCAAACCCCATAGATCTTCAACTTGCGCCGCAGCGTGTTCAGGCCGACTCCCAGGGCGCGGGCCGAACGCACCTTGTTGCGGCCCAAAACCCTATAGACGTCAAGGATGTATTGTTTTTCAACATCGGCCAGAGGCTGGACCGCTGAACGGCGCTTCAGGCACTGATCGTCGGCATGGACCTCGTGCCGGCGCAGGGGCTTCGGCAGGCAGTCGATCGAAATTCTCCGGTCCCGCGACAAGTTGACGGCCGCCTGTAGAATCGACCTGAGCTCGCGCACGTTGCCCGGATACTCGTGGGTCATTAAAGCATCCAGCGCGGCGGCATCCATCGCAGCGCCGGGCTCGGTCCTGCCCAGCTCCTTGAGGAAATGCTCTATCAGCATAGGGATGTCCTCGCGGCGCTCCTTCAAGGGCGGCAGGTGAAGCCAGCTGCCGCGGATGCGGTAATAGAGGTCGCGGCGGAAACGGTTGCCGGCCACCATCTGGTCCAGGTCCTCATTGGTGGCGGCGACGAAGCGCACGTCGGCCCGCTGGGGCGCTGAGCTTCCCACCGGGGTGAACTCGCCGTCCTGCAGCACCCGCAAGAGCTTGCCCTGCAAGCCCAGCGGTAGGTTGCCGATCTCATCCAAGAACAGCGTGCCGTGATCGCAGTGCCGCAGATGCCCCGGGCGGTCCCGCTCGGCCCCGGTGAAGGCGCCTTTGGTGTGCCCGAAGAATTCGGCTTCGAAAAGCTCACCGGTCAGGGCCGCCATGTTGACCGGCAGGAAGGGCTGCCGGCAGCGGGGGCTGGCCCGGTGGATGGCTCGCGCCAGCAGTTCTTTGCCCGTCCCGCTCGCACCGGTGATCAGGATGGGCACATCGCTGGCGGCATGCAGCTCGGCCTCTTTGAGCACCCGCAGCAGCGGCGTGGAACGGGTGAGGATCTCACGGAAGGCCTCGGGGTGCTCGAACACCACTGGGCGTCGGCTGCGCTCGATGTGCAAAATGTCCAGCAGGCGCTTGCGCTCCAAGGCCCGCTTGACCGCAAAGATCAGGTCCTCTTCGGAAACCGGCTTGACGAGGTAGTCATAGGCGCCCAGCCGGAGGCACTCGACCGCCGTGCGCGCGTCGTTGACGGCGGTGACCATGATGCACTCGGTCCACGGGCTGTGCCGTTTGATCGTTTCGAGCAGTCCCCGCCCGTCGAGCTCCGGCATGCCCACATCGATCAGGGCCACATCGAAGGCCCCGTTCGACTCGAAGCACGCCGCAGCAGCGACCGGGTCGTCCAGGTCGACCACGTCCGGAAAGCCTCCGGTAAGCAGGCGGTTTTTCACCAGCTCCAGATAGTCGTGATCGTCATCAACGACGATGATCCGCGATCCCATTGAGCATCACCTGTGCCGTTCCGGCAGGTGCCGATTTGGCCTATTTCAACAACATATTGATATTGTGATAAAATATTTATAATGACGCCATATTGGCACACTTGCCGGATTATTTCAAGCAGATTCCAAAGCGCTGCGCAATCGTCCCCCCATTCCCCAACCATCCATGATCTATACGAATCCGCGCGCACTCATTTGAAAATAGGCAGACGGCACGGGGATTGCTGAACCTGTCACCACGCACCACGCCGGACAGATGCCGACCCGTGTTTTTCATTTTGGTTCAATTCTTATTACGATCCGCGGGAGGGTCCTTCGATGACGCTGGAGCAACGGTTCGACTCAGGCGAGTTTGTGATCGTGGCCGAGATGGAGCCCCCCAAGGGCGTGAATGTCGCCGAGATGGTCGGCCACGCCAAGCGGGTCAAGGACCGGGTGGCCGCCTTCCTGGTCCCGGAGATGAACCATGCGGTCATGCGCATGAGCGCCCTGGGGGGGGCCATGGTGCTGCGTGAGCAGGGCATGGAACCCATCATGCAGATCTGCTGCCGGGACCGCAACCGGCTCGCCCTTCAAGGCGATCTGCTGGGCGCCGGCGCCTGCGGGATCCGAAACCTCATCGTCGTGGGCGGGGAGGACCCCAGCTACGGGGACCACCACCAGGCCCGGGCGGTGCACGACATCACTCCGCTGGAACTGCTCACCGTCATCCAGGGGCTCCAAGGCGGCCGAGACATGGCGGGGGTCGAGCTCAACGGCGCCCCTCGGTTTATGGTGGGGTCGACCACCCACGCCGGCGCCAGGGGACGGTCGGCCGAGTTGGAGGCCGAGGAGATGGCAGCGCGGACCGCTGCCGGCGCGCGCTTCTTCATCACCCCTCCCGTTTTCGACCCGGAGCTGATCACGCCCTTCACGCGCCGGGTCGACCCGAAGCGCGTCATCATCCTGCCCACCGTGCTGCTGCTCAAATCCCTGGGCATGGCCCGCTACATCGAACGCAACATGCCCCATATCTTCATCCCGCCCGACATCATCGACCGCATCGAGAAATCGCCCGACAAGGTGCGCGAGTGCGTACGGATCGTGGTGGACCTGGTCGCACGCCTCAAAGCCGCGGGGTTCAAAGGGGCCATGATCTCCACCCTCGGGTGGGAGCACAAGCTGCCGGACATCGTCGAGTCAATTTGATTCGGGCCACAGGGGGACGGAATGGAAAACACGCACCTCAAGGAAACATCCGCAGACGCAGCAACGCCCGTCGGTGCGGTCATGGTGGTCGGCGGGGGCATCGCCGGCATTCAGTCCGCGCTGGACCTGGCCAACTCGGGCTACTATGTCTACCTGGTGGAGAAGCGGTCCGCCGTCGGCGGGCTGATGTCCCAGCTGGACAAAACCTTTCCCACCAACGATTGCGCGATGTGAATCGTCTCGCCCAAACTGGTCGAGGTCGGCCGGCATCGCAACATCGAGATCATCACCCAGGCGGAAGTGCTGTCGCTGGACGGCGGCCCGGGACGTTTCACCGCAAGCGTCCTGCAGCGCCCCCGCTTCATCGACACCGCCACGTGCACGAGCTGCGGGGAGTGCGCCAAGGTCTGCCCCGTTGAGCTCCCCAACGAGTATGACGAGGGGCTCTCCACCCGGCACGCAGCGTACAAGCTCTATCCTCAGGCCA
Organism: Desulfobacterales bacterium; assembly: GCA_041736435.1. Taxonomy (GTDB): domain Bacteria; phylum Desulfobacterota; class Desulfobacteria; order Desulfobacterales; family SpSt-501; genus SpSt-501. The sequence goes on from JBGSTS010000138.1 coordinate 4,007, forward strand.
TCCCGGGCGCGTTTGCCATCCACAAAACCGACAAGGCTCCCTGCCGTCTGGCCTGCCCGGCCGGGCTGAACGTGCAGGGCTACGTCCAGATGGTCAAGCAGGGCAACTATCGGGAGGCGCTCGAGATCATCATGGCCGACCTGCCGCTGCCCGGCGTGTTGGGGCGCATCTGCCCCCACGGGTGCGAGGATGCCTGCCGCCGGGCGGAAAAGGACCAGCCGGTGGCCATCCGCGACCTCAAGCGCCTGGCGGCAGACCGGGTCGACCCCCGGGAGATCGCCATCCCC
>JBGSTS010000216.1:0-6688 GCA_041736435.1 Desulfobacterales bacterium
CTGGCGGCTGCTTCATCTCAGCTGCCGGCTGGCGCCCGGCCCCGGAGCTCTTTAAGCCAATCGGGGTCATGGCGCTGCTGGTCTGCCTATGGTGGATCAGCCGTAGAAAAAGAGGCTGAAGAGGGAGCGTCGCCGGAAGGAGGCTTAAGAAGCAGGCCGCTGCGCTGCCTTTCCAAGCGCTTCCATGTTCTTCACCCGGATGAAACGATCGATGACCGGCGCATGCCCTGGAGCCAATAGGGCATGAAGCGATCCACAAAACGATAACGGCCCTCCAATGTTTTGAACAGGATCCCTTTTTTCAAAAGCGAATCCAGGGAGGCTTTTATGGACGATGACGGCCCGATGCCGTGGTGCATTTGAAATTCCCTTGAAAACGGCAGAGCGCCGGGGTCTTGGGACAATGCCATCAGCAGCAGCCTCTGGGCGGTGGTGATCGTTTGCCACAGCATCTCATAGTGTGGCGAATCCTGGCGGACGATGACAAACGGTAGTTTCTCAATCAGGGCCGTGTCGATGGCCTTCGACTCCAGGGCCGCATCCCACAGCGTGCTGCACAGCCGCTGAACATTGTAGGGCACATCCTCACCGATGACAATGACATCCGCCGCTTCTTTGGCCGTAACGGCATAGCCGCCCTTCCTGAACCAGTTGAGGATGAATTTGACATATGTTTCCCTTTGGATCGGCCCCAGCGCCATGATCCGGCCGAGCTTGTAAAAGGCCCGCTTGCTGTCCTGGATCATCGACAGCATGACCGACTGCTGGGACCCCGAAAAAATATAGCCGATGTGGCGGTGCTTCTGGATTTCGGCCCGCAGGGCCTTTTCCAAGGTCAGGCCGTTGTACTTTTCGAGGTCGGAGAATTCGTCGATGATGACCACCAATTTTCGATCCTTTTTCGCCGCGAGGCTCTCGGCATGCGCCATGCCCTCAATCAGGGCCGACAAGGCATCCTTGTCCCCCACTGCCAATTCCAAACCGGCGATGAGGTTCCCGTCCGGGTCTATGGTCACCTTGGGCCGTAGCCGTTGAAACCCGGCAAGCACCTTCAGTAGCCGATTACGATTGGTTTCGAGGGCCCTGGCCGTCAAGCTCGTCATGGCGCCGGCAAATGTGCGCAGGTCGGGGTATGCGTTCAGGTCGATGTAGGCGCAGGCGGTGCCGTCGCGGGTCAACGTTTGCATCAAATGATGCAGCAGGCAGGTTTTTCCGAACCGCCGCGGGGACACCAGGAACACCCGGGAGTTGTTTTCCATTTCCCGCCGCAGCTCTTTTATTTCTTCCGTGCGGCCGGCGAAGTAAGGCCCGCTAACAATGCCGCCGTATTTGAAAGGGTTTTGCATGGGGTTCCTCTTTGGTTCGTTTTTAACGGTTCGTTGATGCCGAATCGCTGAAAACGTACTATTCGGAGCCATCCATGTCAACCCCGGGGAAGCCGCTGCGCAGATGTCACGGCCGAACCGGGAAAAACCGCAGGTTGTGAGCACGTTCGAGAGGCGCGCAACGCCGTTCCCGGCCCTCAGGCGGGATTATGCAACCAGCTCTAAGCGGATCAGCGTCCAGTTGGCGCTCAGACACGACGCCTCCTGTTTTCGATACGCATGGCGTCGCCTCTTGCGGAAAAACCCTCTCATCATCCTATTGCGGTCGCTATCGGAGAGCGACGTACATCGAGGCATGTGGATCTGAGGACGCCCGAGGATTTCAGCAGATATTTCCGCCAGCAGGTCCTGTCGGCGGCCAAGGTGCAATATGCAGCATGAACTGATTCGCCTCCATCACGTGAGGGACGCCGGAAAAGACGCCCTTGAGTTCGCCAGCGGCCGGAAAAGAATTGATCTTGAAAGGCGATCGCATGCTGGCGCTCGCACTGATCAAAGCGCTTGAGATCATTGGAGAGGAGGCCTCGAAGGTTTCGGAAGATTTCAAGCTGGATCACCCGGAAATACCGTACACCCGCCGCAGACAACTCTTTCCTCAAGCTTTTCAATATTATGACGATATTTTTATCGATAGAATCACGGCGGCATCCCCTGGACGGGCTGATGGCGATGCGTCTTGTAGTTTCATACTGGTGAAATGATACGTCCTCTTATTGAGACCGGCAAGCCGGGTCCACGTTCAAGGGAGCCGATGAAAAAAGCATCGGCCATCGCTGCGTTCAGAAAAGCAAATAGGATAAAGAGTGCGGGATGAGAGTTTTAACGTACAGGGGCGTCAAAGAAAAACATCAAAACATGACCGTCCCCTATATTGTTTTCGGCTTTAGTTTATTGGCCGCGCTCCTTGTCGCCGCTCCTGCCAGGTCGGAAGTCACGACGGCATTCGTATCCACCGGAGTGGACGACGCGGGTGAAGACTATTGGAGCTTCAGCAATTCGGGCACCTACCTCTACGTTTCGGGCACTGCATCTGCGGGCTTCAGGTTTTCTTCTGTCGACGTTCCCCAAAATGCCATCATCAACAGCGCCACTTTCTACGCTTACAGCTTGGATTCTTCGGGGGACCTCTACTGCAATATTTACGCAGAGGCCACGGACTGGTCAAACGACTATGACATAGAACCGTACGTTCTCTCCAGGCCCTGGACCACCGCCTACACTAGCTATGGCGGCGAGAATATCGGGGCAGGATACAAAAGCTTTAATGTCACGGCGGTTATCCAAGAAATAGTCAACCGCACCGGCTGGTACAGATGGAACGCACTCTCCATCCTGATGGTAGGAAACTCGAGGAGCGCAGCATTTGCAGGCTGGGATTACAATTGGGGGGCGATGGCGGCGTACATCACCATCGACTGGTCTCCCCCCCCGGTCACAGAGGTCTTTTACTCCATAGGGACTTCCACGGCCGACCTTAAATCCGGCTCTCCCACCATCAGCATCTCCGGCAGCACCGCGACGCTCAGTGTGGCCCAGATCGGCAACATCGGGGTGGGGGACGTCATCACCTACAACACGAGCAGCAAGGCCTACATCAAAGCGGTCGTCAGCCAGACCTCCTTTACAGTGTGCACGGCCACGGGCGCTATCCCCGGCAGCGTCAGCAACGCCACGGTCAACTCCATCAAGCGCGTATTCAACGATATCGCGACCGCTGAAAGCAACTCTAGCTGGGCGAGCTACCTCAACACGAGCAACCTCGTAACTAACAACCTGGCGCTGACCTGGGTCCTCTACAAGGACGGCCCCTTCAATGTGTCCAGCCCGATCAGCATCTCCGGCTACACCACCGGTTCGAGCAACTACCTCACCCTCACGGCTGCGGGGTCTTCCCAGGTCGCAAGCGGCGTCAGCCAGCGCCACAACGGCGCGGCCGGCACAGGGGTCATGATCGAGGCCGCCAACGGTGTGACGCTGTTCTCGGTCAACCAGCAGTACACCCGCATCGAATGGCTCGAGATCGACGGCAACGACATTCCATCCACCACCGGGATCTACACCGGCAGCTGGGGCAGCTACGCGCTTTTCAGAAACCTGATCATCCACAACGTCACCGACGGCATCTTCACACAGTCCAGCAGCGGCAACGAGCAGATCCGCAACTGCTTTATCTACAAGTACGTCGAGGACGCCATCCACGTGGTGTCCTCGAGCGTTAAGGTCTACAACTGCTCGCTGTTCGACAGCACTGGCACCGGTGAGGGTATCCAGGTCGAATCCGGCAGCGCCACGGCCGACAATGTGATCGCCATGGACAACAGCCCGGATTTCTGGTCGGGCGGGACGCTCAGCCTCAGCAACTGCATCTCCTCCGACGCCTCGGCGGGAAACTACGGCGGCACCGGCAACCTGACCAACCAATATGCTCTCTACCAATTCGTCTCGATTTCCGGGACGATCGACCTGCACCTGAAGAACGGCGCCAGCGCCATCAACGCCGGCAAGGACCTCTCCGCCACTTTCACCGACGACATCGACGGCGGCACCCGCTCCGGCACCTGGGACATCGGGGCCGACGAGGGCAGCGGGGCGGCGCCGCTTAAGCCCCTGATCGTCTACACCGAGAACAACAGCAGCACCGACGACATGGTCAAGTACACGACCTACGCGAGCGGCTGGCAGACCGAAGCGACCGCCTTCGACTCCAACGACGCGGAGGCACTGGTCTGGCACGTGGCCAAGGCCGGGCCGGCCGGCCGGGAGCAGGTGGTGCTGGCTGCGGGCCGCACCAGCAAAACGCTTTATGCCTCGCTCTACAACGGCACCAGCTGGAGCGACGGGGATGCAGGCACCTTCAAGAACCTGGGCAGCACACAGTCATCGGACTACCGTTGTTTTAACGCGGCTTATGAACTGGGGAGCGGCCGTTTGCTGATCGTCAAGGGGACGCCGGCAACCAATCAGATAACCTACTGGCTCTGGGACGGCTCCTCCTGGGTTGTCAACGGACAGACATACGATTTCACAATCATCGGTAGACCCCTCTATTGGATCCAAATGGCATCACGGCCCGGGTCGAATCAGATCGCTTTGGCCGCCTTGAATACCGCCAATCAAGCTGTGGCCCTGATCTGGAACGGCGACAGCCAAAGCTGGGGAAACGAAAAGGTGCTCGGCTCAGCCACGAGCTATGATGGCGAGATAGTCGACGTCGAGTACATGCAGGCCGGTACCAACGCCGGACAGGCGCTCTTCGCCTGGGGGAATTATTCCACTCTTTCCAGCTGGACCTGGACCGGCATGGCCTGGGAAGGGGCGGCGAAGTCGAAAGCCGGCTTCGCGAACAACATCCGCTGGGTGGCGCTCGCCGCCGACCCCAACAGCGACAAAATCTTGGCCGGTATCCTGAACATCTACCAGCAGGTGCAGACGATCAACTGGACCGGCAGCGCCTGGGGGACCACCATCCAGTCGGTCGATACCCTCTATGGGTCCTATGCCGACAATAGGGCATTCGACATCATTTTCGAATCCGCCGCCGGCCATTCCGGCCACGCCATTATAGTTTATTCGGATAGTGGCACCACGAATGGTTTGAGGTATCGCCACACTATCGATATAAGCGGCGCTTGGGGCGCGGAAACCTGGCTTGATCTCACCAATACATCCAACATCGACTGTACATGGATCGAACTGGCACGGACGCGGGAAGGGACGATCCATCTGGTATGCCCGGACTATGTGACCGGAACCTCGGATCGGCTTCTCGCCTATTCTTGGGACAATTCCAGCTGGAGCGCTGTTGCGACAATTGAATCCAGCGTCTACTACGGCGACCCCTCCTTTTCAAACCACACCCACAAGGCTTTTGCAATCTCCACCCAGCCGCCCCAGGCCTCGGTCCTCCTCTCGCAGGCGCACTACCGCTGGCGCAACGACGACGGCATCGAGCAGGCGACGACGGACACCATCACCTTCAACAGCACAACCAACAGCTCCTTCACCTCGGGGACCAACCTGGTCTTGGCTCCCAACATAGCCGCCGAAAGCAACCGCGTAATGCTCGTGGGGGTGTCGCTGGCCAAGTACACCACGGGCACGCTGCCAACGGTTTCCCAGGTCAACCTAAACGGTGCGGTGAACACGACGCCGGAGGTGCAGGCCGCCAACTCCGCCTACGTCCGGACCTACATCTACAAATTCCTGAACGCCAACATCAACACCGGCATCAACTCGCTGACTGTCACTTTGAGCGGTGCTCTTTCAGGCGGCCAGCTCGAGGCCGTGGTCGGGGTGGTCACTTATAACGGAGTGGACCAGACCTCCCCGGTCCGAAACTACAACTCCGCCACCGGCTTGACGAACTCCCCACAGGTCACCGTCTCCAGCGCTGCGGGCGACATGGTCTTCGGTTTAGGCACCGGGCGGCTGCAATCGATCAGCTACGGGACAATCGATGGCACCCAGCGCTGGAATGTCAACTCCTCGAACCTGCGCCGGGCTATCGGGGCGGACATCTCTGCCGATGCAGTCAGCGAAACCCATACATGGAGCCTGACCGGCACACAATACTGGACGGCAGTGGGTGTTTCATTAAGACCCAACTCAAGCGCCGCGGCCACATTTGCGCTGGCCGAGGACAGCAAGCTGGGAATCGCAAAAAGCACCAAGAAACGGCTGCGCTTCCTGGTTTCCAACTCCGGGACCGGCACGTCGACGGCGGCCTACAAGCTTCAGGTGGCCGAGACCGCGACCTGCGCCTCGGGCACCTATACCGATGTCCCCACCGCCTCAACTGGCCACTGGCAGATCGTTGATTCTGCCTATTTCAGCGAGCCAGCCGCCACCTCGAATGTCTCTCCAGGCTTGACCGACCCCGGCGGGCGCACGTTCACGGCCGGCCAGCTTAAGGACGCCGGCAACACCACCGGCAGCCTCACCCTGGATGCGGACGACTTCACCGAAATCGAGTTTGCGATCCAGGCCACCACAAACGCCACTGCCAGCGGCGACTATTGCTTTCGACTTCTGAATTCAACCTCCAGCACGGTTCTCAACAACTATGCCACCTTTGCCCAGGCGCGAGTCTTGGGTGTGACGGTGATCAGCCTGTTGTCGTTGGAGGCGGTGGGAGACGAAGCTGGGGTTCGGGTGAAATGGCAGACGGCCCAGGAGGTGGACAACAAGGGTTTCAACCTGTACCGGGCGCAGAGCCCGGGGGGCCCGTTTGTGAAGCTCAACGGCGGGCTGATCACAAGCCAATCGCTGGGAGGCGAGGGTCGCGATTACGAATTTATCGATAC
>JBGSTS010000298.1:0-12813 GCA_041736435.1 Desulfobacterales bacterium
CGCCCGAGCCGATCACCACGGCCGCGGATCCGCGCGATCGGTCCAGCCGGTCGGCTTCGGCCAGCTGCTTGCAGCTGTGGACCCCGTCCGTGTCGATGCCCTCGATGGGGGGGATGAAGAGGCTGCCGCCATGGGCGAGCACCGACCGGTCGTACCCAAGCGTGCGACCCTCCTCGGTCGCAACGGTCCGGGCTTCGGGGTCGATGGCCGTCGCGCGTTGCCCGGGCAGGACGTTGATCCGGTGCGCGCGGTAGTCATCCCAGGTTTTGCGGAAGATCGCGCTGCGCGGCACCTCTCCGCCGATGAAATAGGGCAATGAGCACGGGTCGTACTCCGGGAAATGCTCCGCCGAAAGGATCGCAATCTCCATGTCCCGGCGCTGACGGCGCAGAGAAAACGCGACCTCGTTGCCGGCGATGCCGTTGCCGATGATGAGCACCTTCATGGGGCTGTTTCCATCATAACGACGTTTTAACCGGCTTGTAGCCGGCCCGGGTCTGTTCGCCTCGGGTTCTGCTCTTCCGGGAAATGGCCTCGCGGGATGCGATGACCTTCAGCGCCCCGCAATCGCGGCAGGCCTTGACGCACCAGGGGCCGGCCCCGTCCTCGGCGCACAGGTCGCAGGTCATGGTCCGGCCGGTGTCCGGGTTGACGGCCGGGGCGGCGAACGGACAGATGTAAAGACAGGCCCGGCAGCCGATGCACCGCTCCTCGTCGGTGACGACCGCGCCCTTCGCCGTGCGCTGCCGGGCATTCATGGGGCAGCACTTGATGCAGGGCGCCTCTTCGCAGGCGTGGCACAGCAGTGGCACGTGGTAGCCTCCGTCCGCGAAGCGCAGAATCCGGATCCGGGAGTGGCCGGGGCTGCATCGGCCGACATGGATCATGGAGCAGGCCATTTCGCAAAGGCGGCACCCGTTGCACTTTTCAGCGTCAACCAGGATAAGCGGGTTTCGGGTTGGCAGCATGTTGGGATGATCCTGACTTGGCTATAAAGTAGCTGTAATATAACTTGAACTGGGTGCCGAATTCAACTAAAAAAGAAGCGCGGAACTTTGACATTTTCGTTTTCCGGATTCATAAAAGGCGTTGATGCCGTATTTCAAAAAGGAGAATGGGTCATGAAGCTGAAACAGATCGTGGTGTCCATCGAAAATGCGCCCGGGCGGCTCTACGAAGTGACCGAAGCGCTGGGGAAGGCCGGGATCAATTTGAGAGCCCTCAACCTGGTGGATACCGGGGCATTCGGTCAGCTGCGCCTTCTGGTGTCCGATGTCGTCACTGCACGGCGGGTCCTGATGGAGCTCCACATCCCGGCCTATGTGAACGATGTCGTGGCGGTTGAGATCGAGGACAAGCCGGGCAGCCTGGCCCGGCTGCTGAAACCCCTGACCGACGCCGGCATCAACGTCGTGTTCATGTACGCCCACATCCGTTTTTCTTCCGGCAATGCGGTCATGATTTTTCGCTTCAGCGATAACGACAAGGCGATCCAGGTGCTCCGGGCCAACGGGATCAGACTGCTCGATTCTCATGATTTCGGGATTCTTGAAAACGAGAGCTGACCGCGTGCAGGGAACTGCCATGGCCTCCCATAAACCCCGAAAACGGGCTTCATCTTCAGCTTTGCCGCCGGCGGCAGGCCATGGCACCCCCCCGGGCGTGCAGGATTCCAGCCATGCCCAAGAGGAACGCTACCGGGCCCTGATCGAAGATGTGGCCGACGGTTACTACGAGGTCGACCTGCGCGGCAACTTCATGTTCTGCAACGATGCGCTCTGTCGGATCTTCGGTTTCCCCCGCGAGGCCATCCTCAACCACAACTACTCCGATTTCATGGATGCGGACAACGCCCGGGTCGCGTTCGAGGCGTTCAACCGGATCTTTCGCACCGGCGGCGGAGAGGACATCACTTGGGAGATCATTCGCCAGGATTCGGAGCGCCGGTTTCTGGAAATCTCGGCCAAACCGATCATTGGGGGCCATGGCCTCAAGACCGGCTTTCGGGGAATCGCGCGGGATATTACCGACAAGCATTTGGCCCAGCAGGCGCTGCAGGAGTCCCAGTCGTGCGCCCTGGAACTCTCCGAATCGAGCCGCCGCGCGGAGCAGCGCTACCGGGCCTTTCTCAACTTTCTGCCGGACCCGGTGTTCGTGTTCAACCTGGACGGCACGGTCTCCTACCTGAACCCGGCGTTCGAGAACGTCTTCGGCTGGAGCCTCGAAGAGCTGCAAGGCCGGAAAATCCCCTTCGTCCCCGAAGCGTTCAAGGCCCACACCCGCGAAGGCCTCGAGCGGCTCTACCGGGAAAAGGTGCTTCACGATTTCGAGACCAAGCGTCTGACCAAGGACGGCCGCCTGCTCGACATCCTCATCGACGGGGCCATCTTCTACGACGAAGACAACCGCCCCGCCGGTCAGGTCATCACCCTGCGCGACGTGACGCAGGAGAAGCGCACGGCGCGCATCAACCAGGCGCTGTTTCGGATCGCTCAGGCCCTCTACCGCTACCGGGCCCTGGATGCACGGCTGGAATTTATCACGCGCGAGGTTCGCCAGCTGCTGGACGTCGAGGGGGCGAGCGTCATTTTGTTGGATGATGAACGCAAGGAGTTTTTCTTCCGCATTTCGGTCTTCGACGACCAGGACACCGGCCAGCGCATGAAGGAGGTTCGCTTTCCGGTCGACAAGGGGGTCGCCGGGGAAGTCTATCGAACCGGCAAGCCGCTCATTGTCAACGACACCTCGCAGAGCCCTTTCTATTTCGCCAAAGTGGACAAAGAGGCTGCCTACCAGACCCGCAGCATGCTCGACGTGCCGCTGGCCACCCCGGAGCGCATGATCGGGGTGCTGTGCGCCGTGAACAAAAAGGAAGGCCTGTTTACGGAGGACGATGCGGCCTTGCTGAGTGCCGTGGCAAACCTCGTGGCCCTGCCGATCGAAAACGCGAGCTTCCACGAGGCCCTGGAGCGCTCCTTCGAAGAGGTGCAGCGGCTCAATCGCGCCAAGGACCGCGTGATCCATCACTTGTCCCACGAACTGAAGACACCCCTGTCAGTGCTGGCGGCCTCCCTGAACCTGTTGTCCAAACCGCCGGCCGGGGCGGATGGCGGGCGGCGGCGGCAGGAGACGCTGGACCGGGCCCGCCGCAACCTCCAGCGAATGCTGGACATGCAATACAAAATCGAGGACATGCTGAATGCAACGGATGTGAGCCATCATCGCATGCTGTCCATGCTGCTGGACCAATGCACGGATGAGCTGGAGGCGCTGGCGGCTGAGGAGTTCGGAGAGGAAAGCGCCACGGAACGGCTGCGGCGACGGATCGACCAGCTCTTCGGACCGCGCGAGTCCAATCCGGAACTGATTCATTTGGCGCGCTTCACCGACCGGTTTCTGGACCTGCTCCGGCCCAAATTTGCTCACCGCCGGGTCACCGTTCAGCTTCGCCTGGCAGAAACCTCGCCGATACGGATCCCGGCGGATGTTCTCGGCAAAGTCATCGAGGGGCTGGTCCGCAACGCGGTTGAAAACACCCCGGACGGTGGCGAGGTGACTGTCGGCGTGCGGGCGGATGAAGCCGGGCCTGAGCTGGAGATCCGGGACACCGGCATCGGCATGACCGCCGAAACCCAGCGCCTGATTTTCGGAAACTATTTTACAGCCTATGAGCCGATGCAGTATTCCACCCGCCGTCCCTACGATTTCAGGGCCGGCGGCAAAGGCCTCGACCTGCTGCGCATGCAGATCTTCGCCGAGCGCTACGGGTTCAGCATCCGCATGGATTCCAACCGCTGCCGGCACATCCCCGGCGAGTCGGACGAATGCACCGGGGACGTGGAGGGTTGCCGGTACCTGACCGGCCCGGCGAACTGCGCGGAGACCGGTGGCACCGTCGTCACCGTAACGTTCCGCGCTGCAGCGCAGGCGAATCCATGAACGACGTCATTGAGTTCTTATAGAGAGCGAAGGCAGAATCGCCATGAGGCCTCCCAAAGATACGGAGACTGAAAACCAGCCGGTCCGGACCGGGTTTTTCCAGGAGATCAGCATCGAGTTCTTGATTCACGAGCTCAAGGACCCCATTGCCATCATCGAAACCGGACTGCGCACCGTTTTGGAAAAACAGGACAAATACGGGACGCTGACGCCCAAACAGGCCAATACCTTGGTGCGCAGCTTGCGCAACACGCGCAAAGCCTGGGGGATCCTGAACGACCTGCTGGAGATCGGCCGCTCGGAGGCCGGATGCCTGGTGTGCAGCCGGTTTTCCCCGCTCAAGGCCGTTCAGCAGTCGCTCAAGGATGCCCTGGAGACGGTGACCGGGCCGGCGGCCGAGGAGATCGGCAAATACCAGAACGAAGAGGAGCTGATCAAGCTCTTCGCGCACCACGGGGTGGCCGTCTGTGCGTCGTCGCGTGCGTCCGCCGCCGAGATCTTCCAGGACGAAACCAAATTTCGCCAGATCACGGGCAACCTGTTCAAGAATGCGCTGCACCACCGCCGTCAGCGTTTGGACGCTCAGGTGGACATCGATGGGGAGTGGCTGGCGGTCGAGGTGAAGGACGATGGCCCGGGGATCGAGCCGGATCACCATGAAATCATTTTCAAACGCTACACCCAGGTCAAGGAGTGCATGCCGGGCGAACGCCGGGGGCACGGGCTGGGGCTGGCCGGGGCCTTGATTCTGGCGCGTTCGATCGGCGGGGATATCCGCGTGGCCAGCTGCAAGGGGCAGGGGGCAACCTTCCGCCTGACGCTGCCCGTGTACCTGAAACCAGCATAACCTGACGGGCCGGGGCCCGATCGGCTCGGCCGGACTAAAAAGGGGGCACCGATGGCAGGTACTACATCCTATATCAAGGGCAAACGCATCCTGGCGGTGGACGACGAACAGGACATCCTCGATACGATCGCCGACATCCTGGAAGGGGCGCATGTCGACCGGGCCCTCACCTACGAGGACGGTTCCCGGAAGATTCGGGATGGACGCTACGACCTCGCCATCCTGGACATCATGGGCGTCAATGGCTTGAAGCTGCTCGAGGAGGCCGTTCGCCGCGGAATCCCGACCGTTATGCTCACCGCCCATGCCATCAATCCGGAGACCCTGTTGGAATCGATCCGCAAGGGCGCGATCTCCTACCTGCCCAAGGAGACCCTGGCTGAGCTGGATGTCCTGTTGAACCAGTTGCTGGAGACCTATGAGAAGGGCGAGCCCCCATGGAAGCTGCTCTTCGAGAAGCTGGGTGATTATTTTGACAAACGCTTCGGGCCGGAGTGGAAGGCGAAAGACAGGGTGTTCTGGTCCGAGTTCAGCCGCACCTACCAGATCGGCAAAGGCATTCAGGAGCGGCTCAAGAACGACCCCCGGGTACTCGGCAAAGGCATATAATGGCTGCGTAGCAGGGCCAATCTTCTCCCGCCGCCGGCGGGACTCGTCTCGCAGTCGCTGCGGTCCCGCCGCGGCAGGATACGCCTCGAGACGCAAGATTCGCGCGCCTTGACATTGGCCCTGTTACGCAGCCATCAATCCCGTTCACCCCCCAAACGGACGCGATCCTTAAAACCTTCAATGTTGATAGGAGGCGGCGTACGGGGTCTTATTGGATATCGCCTGATACCGCGAAGAGGGGTAATTTCGAGATATCATCCGACTCATCACCGAGCGCCCATTTCGGATCTTGTTTCAGCGAATCACAGTTGCCTCTCGCCCCCCCACACCCAATGAGCGTCTGAACTAATCTGCAATTCTCTGAACCGATACCTTTGATCCGGTAACCTCAACCCTGTTTTGCTACAGGCAATGTTTGGGTTAGGCACGTTATGTGCCCAGTTTGGTTATGTAGCGACAATTTAATTCCCTTTATTTATTTCTTTTTATCTAATTCTCAGGAGATAATATAAAATCCATATAATTCTTCTAATTCCCTTCCTATTGCACTTATTTCCTGATATTTTATTATTGACCTGTAGCAGGGGGAAGGTGATCGGAGTAGAACAAGCATTAATTCGTTTGTGATCATCAAAAGCCTGATCAGCAGGGCCTCAGAGCGAAAGGAGAAGTAATTAAGATGATGTCTGTACGCCTGGGGGAAAGAAAAACAGCAACGCCGTTAGTGTGGCCTTTGAGGAAGCTAATTCCATCTTGAAGTCCAACCCAGGGAGTGCCGAGTTAAGTCGTAATTATGTTGCGAGATTATTTTACAATTCTGTAATTAATTCTATAACCTATTGCTATCAATGCATATCCGAATTTCCCAAACCCTTCCTGAAATATTCATTGTTTTCAGCAGGATAAATCAACTCGCAACATAGGGCACGATATACACAATCCTACTAATCGGAAAAAACGACGATTTTCAAATGCAATGATACGGTGAGCGCTTCAATAGTTTGGAAAGACTCTACCCATGGCTCTGGCCACCGGCTTGTGCCCAAGCGGATCATTTTATGATATATGGCTATTTATTGCCTATCCGGTGTTGTACCTTGGCTGCTGTTTAGCGGTGCTTGTATATTCGCCAACGCGCTCACCCGGAAGCGCACGGAATTTGAACTCGTGAAAAGCGAAAAGAGACTGCGTATCGAGATCGACGAGCGGAAGCGAGCCGAGCGGATGCTACAGAATCGCCTTGAGTTTGATCGACTGCTCTCGGAGACCTCAGCGCGCTTCGCCATGATTTCACCCGACCGGCTGGACACAGAGATCGAAAGCAGTTTGCGGCAAATGCTCGCTTTTTTCAAAGTTGACCGATGCGGCATGGTCCGAACCCTGCCCGGCAAGAGATCCTTCGAGATTGTATACATGGCTGCAGCGGAGAACATCCCGCCGATTCCCGCCGGGACCGAGCTTCCACGATCGATTAATCCATGGGCGTACGACACGCTTACCTGCAAGCGCGAAGTGATAGCCTTTTCACGGATGGATGACCCGCCACCCGAGGCGGCTGTCGACCGGCAGACCTGGCTTACATGGGGCATCCGCTCCCATCTGGCTATTCCTATCATTCTCAGCGATTCGACCGACTGGCTGATTTCCGCCAACCTTGTCAAAAGTGAGCGTTCCTGGCCGGAGGAAATTATCCAGCAGTTCAAACTTCTCGGGGAGATCCTCGCCGGCGCCATCGAACGCAACGCTGCAGACTTGGCCCTGCGTGAAAGCGAGGAGCGCCTGAACCTTGCGGCGGCCGCGGCAGAGGCAGGCCTATGGATCATATCTGCGGCAACCTGGAGGATCTGGGCTACACCCAAGACCAGAGAACTCTTTCAATTCCCGACGGATGAGGAATTGAGCTTAGAGCGGTTGCTTTCGGTCATTCACCCGGACGACCGCGAGAGAGTCAACTCGGCCGTGACGCATAGCCTCAGGCACCTCGAAACACTTCAAATTATCGAGTACCGCGTAGTGCTCCCGGACGGGGGCACCCGCTGGATGGTGTCGCGTGGGCGGTCTTATCCCGGCAACACAGGCTTGGCGGATCGCATCATGGGCGTCACCGTGGATGTTACCGAGCGCAAAAACATGGAAGAAACCCTCCAACTGAAGCTGGAGGAAATCGATGCGTTGAAGCTTCAGCTCGAACGCGAAAACCTCTATCTGCGGGAGGAGATACGGCTTCAGCACGGGCACGAGGAGATTGTGGGCCGCAGTGACGGGATGAAGCAGGTGCTTGCGAAGGTCGAGCAGGTAGCCGGGACGGATGCCACGGTTCTCTTACAGGGTGAGACCGGGACCGGCAAGGAGCTCATGGCGCATGCCATCCATCGCCTGAGCACACGCCGCAACCGATCCCTCGTAGCCATCAACTGTGCCTCTTTACCGCCCTCCTTGATCGAAAGCGAGCTCTTCGGTCGGGAGAAAGGCGCCTTCACCGGCGCCATGACCCGCATGGCAGGGCGCTTTGAAGTGGCCGACCGGTCCACGTTTTTTTTGGACGAGATCGGCGAGCTGTCGATAGACCTGCAGGCCAAACTGCTGCGCGTTATAGAAGAAGGGCGGTTCGAAAGACTGGGCTCCACCAAATCCATTCAGGTCAATGTACGCATCATTGCGGCCACCAATCGGGATCTGGCCCAGGAGGTAACCGCGGGGAGGTTTCGCCAGGACCTGTTCTACCGGCTCAATGTGTTTCCGATATTGATCCCGCCGTTGCGGGAACGTGCAGAGGATATCCCCTCTCTGGTATGGGCCTTCGTCAAACAGTATGAGAAAAAAATGGGTAAACGGGTCGATCACATCCCCCGCAAAGACATGGACGCTCTGCAGCGCTACCCATGGCCGGGGAATGCCAGGGAATTGAGAAATATCGTCGAGCGCGCCATGATCATGGGCGGCGACGGGACCTTGCGCTTGCCCCCCCCGAGCACAGCGCCCGAGGTTGCTGTCGAAAGCGGCGACTTGTTGGATGTTGAACGCAGGCACATCTTGGGAGTTCTCAAGAAAACCGGGTGGCGTGTCACCGGGAAAGGCGGGGCCGCCGAAATCCTTGGACTGAAACGTACCACCCTGCAATCCAAAATGAAAAAGCTCGATATCAAAAGACCCTCCGCATAGTGCCGAAATAACGGCATTTGGACAATATTTCGGCACCGGCAGTCCTTTGCTCGCTGCTCCAAAGAATCCTTCCGGTTAATAATACAATACAATTTCAGTCTGCTATAAAAACTTCCCAATTTTGACGGCCGTGGAACAACAATCGCATAAGGATTGTCAGTTTCTCCATCTCGACGCAGTGCAGATGAAACCAGCCGGAGATAAGCTCCCTCATGGAAAAAACACGGAGATCACTCACCGCAGCCATCCAGGATTCGGCTGATAGACAGGTCCGTGGGGCCATCAGGGTGCTCATTCCTCTTAACAAGCAAAAAGAGGCGGTGAGCATTCTGAAATCGATGGTCGAGCAGACCAAACTCGAGCCTGGATGCATCAACTGCTGGCTCTATCAGGATGCCCAGGAGGCGCGCGCCATCATGCTGGAGGAAATTTGGGCGAGCGAAAGCGACCTGCACCGCCACCTTCGCTCCAGCAAGTTCTACACGGTGCTGCTCGTGGTTGAGATGGCAGTCGAACCTCCAGAAATCCGCTTCGACGTTATCGCCCACTCCACGGGCTTGGAAACAATTGAAAGAACCAGAACCTGACCGGATCGCGCAAAAAAGGAGCGATGACCATGAGGATGATGAAAGTTTTTCTAACCCTTGGATTGATAGCAGCCATTTTCGTCTCTCCTGCGGCCGCTCAACAATCTTCAGAACCTTTCGACCGGACGGTTCTGCCGATCCCCGAGCCGAAACAGCCAGTATTCACCGAGCTCGACGTGCGCAACGTAAAACCCCCGGCACGCTTCGAAGTCAAGGCCCCGGAGACCGCGCCCAACGTCCTGCTCGTCCTTATCGACGACCTCGGCTTCGCCGGCACGAGCGCCTTCGGCGGGCCGATTCAAACACCCAGTTTCGATCGGGTCGCCAGCGAAGGGCTGATTTACAACAACTTCCACACGACAGCGGTCTGCTCACCGACGCGTGCAGCACTGAAGAGCGGGCGCAACCACCATGTCAACAACATGGGCGGTATCATCGAGACCGGCACGGCGTTTCCCGGGAACACCGGGCAGATCCCCCAAAACGTGGCCCCTGTAGCTGAGATGCTGCGGCTGAACGGCTACGCCACGGCGGCCTTCGGCAAGTGGCACGAAACGGCGGCCTGGGAGGCGAGCATGGCGGGCCCCTTCGACCGTTGGCCGACCCGCCAGGGCTTCGACAAGTTCTACGGATTTCTCGGTGGCGAGACCAACCAGTGGGCCCCGTTCATATACGACGGCACGCATGTGGTCGAGCTGCCGGACGATCCGAACTACCATTTCATGACCGACATGACCGATCAGACGATTGCCTGGGTCAAGTATCAGAAGGCGCTGACGCCGGATAAGCCCTTCTTCGTCTACTTTGCGCCAGGCGCCGTGCACGCACCGCACCACGTGCCCACGGAATGGATCGCGCGCTGGAAGGGCAAATTCGACCAGGGATGGGACCAGCTGCGTGAGCAGATCCTGGCACGGCAGATCGAGCGCGGCGTCGTGCCCCAGGGAACGAAGCTCGCACCCAAGCCCGAGGCCATTGCGGATTGGGACAAGCTCTCCGCCGACCAGAAGCGCCTCTTCGCCCGTCAGGCCGAGGTGTTCGCTGCCTTCCTCGAGATGACCGACCACGAGATCGGCCGGGTTGTCAAGGCAATCGAAGAGACGGGTCAGCTTGACAATACGATGCTCATATTTGTTTACGGCGACAACGGCACCAGCGCCGAGGGTGGTGCCAACGGCATGTTCAGTGAAATGACCTATTTCAATGGCGTGCAGGAAAAGGTCGAGGACATGATCAAGTTAATCGACAAATGGGGCGGCCCCGAGACCTACCCGCACATGGCGGCGGGCTGGGCTGTGGCGTTGGACACTCCCTATAAATGGACCAAGCAGGTGGCCTCGGACCACGGCGGCACGAAGGTCGGCATGGCCATCCGCTGGCCCAAAGGGTTCAAGGCCAAGGGGGAACTGCGCACCCAGTTCCACCACGTCATCGACGTCGCGCCGACCATTCTCGCGGCCGCCGGCCTGCCGGAGCCGAAAGTGGTCAACGGGGTGCCGCAGCGCCCGATGGACGGGGTGAGCATGGCCTACACCTTCGACGATGCCAAGGCGAAGGATCGGCACACCACCCAGTACTTCGAGATGTTCGGCAACCGAGCCATCTACCACGATGGCTGGTTTGCGAGGATCATCCATAAAGCGCCCTGGGAGGCCAAGCCGCGGAGGCCGCTTCAGGATGACTCCGCCTGGGAGCTGTACGATACGCGCACCGATTTCAGCCTGGTCAACGACCTCTCCCGCAAGCATCCGCAGAAGTTGAAAGAAATGCAGGCGTTGTTCCTGGCCGAGGCCGAAAAGAACCACGCGCTGCCGATCGATGACCGGGTGTTCGAGCGCATTAACGCTGAGTTGGTCGGGCGTCCCGACCTGATGGCGGGACGCACCTCGCTGACGCTCGCCGACGGCATGACCGGCATGTCCGAAAACGTGTTTCTCAACATCAAGAACAAATCCAAGCGCATCACAGCGGAGATCGAAGTGCCTGAGGGCCGCGCCAATGGCATCATCATTGCCCAGGGCGGCCGTTTCGGCGGTTGGGCGCTTTACGTCAAGGACGGTGTTCCGGCCTACGACTACAACTTCCTCGGCCTGCAGCGCTTTACCGTCGCGGGGAAAGAGAAGCTCAAACCCGGCAAGGCGACGATCCGGTTCGATTTCGCCTACGACGGGGGCGGTTTTGGCAAGGGAGGCGTGGGGGCACTCTACGTCAACGATAAGAAAGTGGCTGAAGGCCGCATCGAGCGCACCCAGCCGATGATCTTTTCCGCTGACGAGACCGCCGACGTGGGGATCGACCTCGCAACATCGGTGGTGGAGGCGATCGGGTCGGAGCGCAAGTCACGTTTCACCGGCAAGATCCCCAAGGTCACCATCGAAGTCAAAGAGATGCAGAAGGCCGACAAGCCGGAGGAGGATAGGCTGCACGCGGAATACGCTCGCAAAAAGGCGCTGTCGGATTGAAAGCGGAAAGACCAACGGAAAAAGAGGTGCCGTCCCACACCCTTCAATTTCAGACTTCGGATGCAACATCACGAGAAAAACGATCGGGCTCTCTTTTGACTGCGATATCGAAGTCATCACGCCGCAGCTGGAAAAGCTTCACTTTTACGCGAGGAGGAGCGATGTCAAGGATCGAACACCACCAGCACGGTCGCCTCACCGTAGTCGCTTTGGTTCTGATGATCGCACTGCTGCCGCAGGCAACAATAGGGCAGCCTGCGGCAATCGAATCTCAAGCTGAGACGCTGCTGGAAAGATCAACCACCTATCTTGCAAGTCAGAAGCGGTTTAGTGTGGAGACACGCAGCACGATCGAAGTCGTGCTTGTTTCGGGGCAGAAAATCCAGTTCGACCATGCCGCGGTCTTGTCGGTAAAGCGCCCGAACAAACTGAAGGCCGAACGTCGGGGCGACTTGGTGGACCAGATGTTCTACTACAACGGAAAATCCCTCGCGCTGCACAACCCGAGCGAGAACTATTATGCCAAAGTTGCGGCCCCGGATACCCTGGAGAAGATGCTCGACTTCGCGCGGGAGTCGCTCGACATCATCGCCCCCGCGGGAGACCTCCTCTACGAAAATGCCTTCGAGATCCTCATGCAGGACGTGACCTCCGGGTTTGTAGTCGGCAAGGGGGTCGTGGAGGGGGTGCGCTGCGACCATCTCGCGTTCCGATCCCCCCCCACGTGGATTGGCAGATCTGGACCCAGGAAGGCAGGCGACCGCTGCCACGCAAACTTGTGATCACTGCGACGGATGTGGCCGGCGCTCCCCAGTTCACGGTGGTGATGCCCAAGTGGGATCTGGCGCCGAAGTTCGCCGAGGGGATTTTTGACTTTACGCCGCCGAAGAGCGCGAAGAAGGTTGAGTTCTTGCCCATGGGCATGGGCGGCCCCCAACCCCGATAAGGAGATGCCGATGACGACGACGCTTAAGCGACTATGGTTCGGGCTCTGCTTGCCCCTCCTTCTGCTCGTTGACATTTCGATGATGACGCCGCCTGGCATCGGTTTTATCCGTGAGGCTGCCGCCATCGTGGGCGCCCCCCTCACACCTGTATCCGTCGCAGGGGTCGCGCGGCGCACGACACGCCGCACCGTGGTGGTCGCATCGACTGCAGCGGCTACAACGGCTGCGGCCAGCACCTCCACTCCGCAAGCCCCGGCCGC
>JBGSTS010000017.1:0-10095 GCA_041736435.1 Desulfobacterales bacterium
CGCGTCACGCGCAGCTCCGGGCAAAGGCCGATCAGGATGGCCGGCAGCGAATCCAGCAGCCCTTCGGCCTCGTGCAGGGCCGGCAGGCTGTCCGGTCGGCCGGCGTTCAACCGTGTGGTCGTCTCTGCGGCCGTTGACGATGGGGCTCCCATGGCGTCAGCTCCGCTTCGCCTGGGTCGTTGAGCCGGTCTCAGGGGCGCTGCACATCGACGTGAATCCCCATGTCCCGCAGCAGCCGATAGGCCTGGTCGCGGTCCACGTCGGCATCCCGGCGGCTGACCGCGATGACGGCCTCGAGCACCGCGTCGCTCACCCCGGCCTGCTTGAGATCGATGATGTCCCGGGCCGTCGTAAAGCGGATCGAACGGAGGTCCCGCCCGTATACGACCGGCTCCCGTTCCTTCAAAAACGAACCGGCGGACAGGATGGACTGCAGGGTCTTTTCCCCGATGCCCGCCGACTTCATGGCCACGATCTCGTCCGCCGTAAACGCGGCGGTTTCAATTACTTTCTCCCGGGCGATGACCTCCAGGGTCGCCTCGCTCACCCCGGCTTTTTTCAAGCGCATGGCCTCTCCTGCACTCAAGGCCCAACTCGCCGAGGCCCACGCACCGGTCAGCAGCAGGATTATCAGGAATCGGCCCGCGGCTGATCGTATGTCCTGAATTGCCATTTCTCTCCCTTCAACTGCTACCGAAGAAAGTCGACCAGGCTGGGCTGAATGATCTTGGCCGCCGCCGCCATGCTGGTCTCATAGGCGGTCTTCAGGTTGTTCAGCTCCAGTGCGACCTGGACGACGTCCACATCCTCGTCCCGTCCGATGGCCTCCTGCATCTTGGCCTTGAACAGGGTCCAGTGTTCCTCGGTGGCCTGGAACCGGTAAAGCTTCGGCCCGAACTCGGAGCGCTTGTCCATGAGCTGAACCTCAGCGGCTTGCAGCGGGTCGACCGCGGCCCTGATTTGAGAGGTGCCGCCCGCCAGGTCACCATCCTCCAACCCGTCGATCACGTTTTTCAACTCGGCGAAGATATCCACTCCGCCGGAGGTGTTCATGAAATAGTTGCGGCCGTCGGCGTCGACGGCGACCTCGGTCTGCTCGGCAATCGGGATCCGGAAGCTGCCGGAGTCCCCGTCATAGATGGCCGTGTAGTGGTCATCGCGTGTGAAGGGCGCCGCGCCGGTGAGGTCGCCGGCGAACATGTAGCGGCCGCCGTGTTTGGAGTTGGCCAGCTGCAGCACCTGGTCGTAGATCTCCTTGATCTGTCCCGCGGCGAACTCCCGCTCCGAAGCGCTGATTTCAGCCCCGCTCTTTTCCTCGGCAATGCGCCGCGCCTGGTTCACGAGATCGCCCGCCATTGCCAGGGTCTGGTCGGTCATTTCCAGGCGGGTCTTGCCCTGACGGATATTCTCGGTGTACTGGTCGATGGCGGAGATCATCGAACGGCCGTTGAGCACGCGCCCGATCCCGATCGGGTCGTCCGAGGGCCGGTTGATGCGTTTCTGGGTCGCCAGCTGCTCCTGGCGCTGGAGCAGCCCCTCGGCCTGCTTCTGCATGTTGCGCATAAAAATGCTCGACATCATGTTCTGGGTGATCCTCATTTTTCCCTCCGGAAAAAATGTTAATGTCAACTCTAGATAGTGTTAATCAACACCCTTAAATATCATGTCATGTTCATCAGACTGTCCATCATGTCCTGGGCGGTGCTGATCATTTTGGCCGCAGCGTTGTAGGCTGCCTGATACTTGATCAGGTTCACCATTTCCTCGTCGAGGGAAACCCCGGACACGGATTCCCGGTAGTTTTCGAGATAGGTCATCATGTCGGCCTGGTGGCTGGAGTAGGCCTTGGCCTCGCGCACGTCGGTGCCGACCAGGCTGACCAGAGCATTGGCGGCGTCATCAAAGCTCACAGCGCCCATCTCCGGGGCGGTCTGGAGCGCGGCGATGCGCAGGGCATTGCTCGCATCGCCCGGCGGAGTGCCGGAAAAAGCGGCCGCGATCCGATGGACGTCGGATAGTATATCCTCGCTCACTGCCATGTCGGCCGCCCCGGACCCACTGAAGAAATTGATGCCCGTGGAGCCATTTATTCCTGAACCGGCCGCGTGCAGCGCGTTGACCGCTTCGATCAGGCCGGCTGCCAGCTCGTCCAGCCGGCTCATGTAGCCTGCGATCTTCCCGTCGCGCGCCTGCAGCCAGCCGCCGACGCTGCCCGCACGTACCTCGCCGGAAATGTCCGTCCACCCTCCACCGGTGTCGGGCCATAACAGCTCGGCGCGGCCCTCGGCGTTGCTGCGGATGCTCAAGTTGTACTGGTTGCCGCTTTCGACCAGCACCCGCCCGCTTCCCACCGAGACCACCGCCCGCCCGGCGGAATCCTCGTAGCTTTGGGTCTGGATCAGTTTGGAGAGCTCTTTCAGGGCGAGGTCCCGACTGTCACGGTAGTCATTGGCCGTCTCGGTGCCGCCCACCTCGATACGGGCTATCTTTTCGTTAAGGTCCGCGATGCTCTGCGTTAGACGGTTGATCTCCTCCACCCCGGCGGCCAGCGACGCGTCGATGTCCCGGCGCACCTGCTCGAGATCCGCGTGTTTGCGGCGGATGCTCTCCGCCAGGTTCTGCCCGGCGCCGGCCAGCACCGCGCGCTCGACCCCGCCCGATGGGTTCATGGCGAGATCCTGCCAGCCGGCCCAGAACTGGCTCAAGGCCTGGTTCAGGCCGTAGCCGGTGGTCTCGTCGAAGACGACCTCCACCCGCTCAAGAACCCCCTTCTGTGCCTCCCAGCTCCCGGATTTAGCGTTTTCCTGGTTGAGCTGAACCCCAAGGAACCGGTCATAGATGCGCTCAACGGTCGTGGTGCGCACTCCGAAGCCGACGGCACCGATCGGAGAGGGTGCGGGAACGTTGGTTTGCATGCCCACCCGCTGGCGCGAGTAGCCGGGGGTGTTCACATTGGCGATGTTGTTGCCGGTCACGTTGATGGCGCGCTGCTGGCTGAGCAAGGCGCCGGCCCCGATCGAAAGCATTCCAAACAGCTGGGTCATGGTCCGTCTCTCCTCAAACCGAAGTCTTCAAAACGTGTCCGGCTCACGCGGCTGACTGACGCGCCGCCGCCGGGCCCTGAAGGGCCGTGATGATGGCCCGGCTCATGGACCCCAGGGGTACCACCTCGCCGGCTGCGCCCATTTTGATCGCCTCCTTGGGCATACCGAACACGACGCAGCTGGCCTCGTCCTGTGCCAGGGTGGCGGCACCGGCGGTGCGCATCGCCAGAAGACCCTTTGCGCCGTCGGCCCCCATCCCGGTCAGGATCGCCCCGACGGCATTGCGCCCCGCCGTCTGTGCCACCGAATTGAAGAGCACATCGACACTTGGCCGCTGGTAGTGCACGCGCGGACCGTCCTTGATTTTCACCAGATACGTCCCGCCGCTGCGGGCCAGCAGCATGTGGTAGTTGCCGGGGGCCAGCAACGCCACCCCAGGAACCACGTGGTCGCCGTCCTTGGCCTCGCGCACCTCCAGGGCGCAGACCTCGTTCAGCCGTTTGGCAAACGAAGTGGTGAAATGCTCCGGCATGTGCTGAACGATGACGATTCCCGGCGCGCTCACGGGCATCCCGACGAGCACCGCTTCAATGGCCTTGGTGCCACCGGTGGAGGCGCCGATGGCAATCACCTTGTGGGTCGTCTGCACCAGCAGGTTTTCGCAGGCCGGTTTGGCCGCCCGATCCGACACCGCACCCGGGGCCGCGGATATCTTGGCCACGGCCGCCGAGCGGATCGCGTGCACCAGGGGCTGAGCGATGTCCTTAGTGGAATAGGCGGCGCCCGGCTTGCACAAAACCTCCACGGCGCCAAGGTCCAATGCCTTGAGCGCAAGGTCGCTATTGCGCGGGGTCAGGGAGCTCAGCACGACCACCGGCGTCGGCAGGTGCTTCATCAGCTTCGCCAGGAAGGATAGCCCGTCCATGCGCGGCATTTCCAGGTCCAACGTGACCACGTCGGGACGCAGCTCCACGATCTTGTCGCGTGCCACGAAGGGGTCCACGGCCGTGCCGACGATCTGGATGTCGCTGAACCGCGACAACTCATCGGAGATCACCTTGCGCACCACAGCCGAATCATCGACCACCAGGACCCGAATCATCCCATGTGCCCTTTCACGTTCTGCCCCTTGCCCACGCCTGCCCCTGTGAGACGGCATTCACCCAGTTCGATCGCCGCCCGGCAGATCCCACCCTCCAGGGTCAAGCGGCTCTCAACGGCGGCCGGGCCGAGGGGGGGCTGCGCCGCGCCGACTATCTGCGGACTGCCGATACTGAACTCGGCCTCTTGGCCGCCGATGGCCGGCAGCAGGTTGCCGCAGATCACGTTGACAAGCTCTTTCAGGGCATCGTGCTGCTCCTCGATCGACAGCGTGGCGGTGTCCTCTGCTCCAAGCATGTTGCCGGCCAGCTCCGTCATGACGGATGCGGAGAGCCCGAATTGCAGGCGGCCTGAACACGGGCCGCAGAAGCTCACCTCAGCGGTCTCGAGCGGCTCGGTCACCGCACCGGATCCGTTCGCTTCCTGGGAGAACGCGAAGAGGAACGCCATTTTTTCGAGCGTATCGACGACCACGCCGGTCAGCAGTTCGCTAGTGGGCCGATTCATGGAACACCTCGCATCCCAGAACGTCTTTCACCGTGTCCCGGATCATTTCCGGCGAAAACGGCTTGTGGATGAAGCGCACACCGCGGCGATTCAAACGGTCGATCCGCACCCGGCTGCCCTCGGTGGAGACGACAATGGCCGGGATGGATTTCAGGCCCGGAACCGCCTGCATTCGTTCGATCATCTCCTCACCGTTCATGACCGGCATGTTGATGTCGGCGATGACCAGGTCGATCCAGTGCGTTTCGAGGGCGGTCAGCCCCTCGCGGCCGTCGGCCGCCTGGTGGATCTCCCCCAGTTGAAGACCACTCAACTCGATGGTCTTTCGGATCATGGAGCGCATCACCGCGCTGTCATCGACGATGAGGATGTTCACTCCCATTGAATGCCTTTCTGTTACGGTCCCCCGTTGGCGCTCCCGGGTCCAACATCTGGGACAACTCGCCAACCCACTGCAGGGTATGGCTGGCAACGGTCTCCAGATGAGCGGTGGTGACCCCCAGCCTGCGGGTCACCACCGGAGAGGGCTCGTGGTGCAGGCCGTCGAGCCCCACCCCGATTCCAATCATCAGGCAGAGCATATTGGCCACGTGCACGACATCCAGCATGGGCTCCGGCCGGCCGGCCTCCTCGGGGGCATGGTGCCAGCGCACCGCGCGAATCATGGCCTTCGGGAGCGCCCATTTGGCCAGCACGTCGGCCCCGATCTCGGCATGCGTCGTCCCCAGAACGTCCGATTCGGCCGCCGTAAAGCTCAAGCCCCGGGTCAGGGCAAAGCGTATCGGCTCGATTTCATCCTGAAGAAACTGTCCCAGGATGATTTTACCGATGTCGTGCAGCAGGGCCGCGGTAAAGATCTCCTCGCCCCCCTCCAGGTGCAACTCCCCCACCAGCCCCTCTGCCGCCACGGACACCGCAAGCGAGTGTCGCCAGAGCTCGCCCGCCGGCAGATCGTAACCCGGCACCGGCCGGTCCATGAGCGACCCGGCGCAGACGGTCACCACCATCTGGGTCAGCCGCTTGAGGCCGAGCAGCATCACCGCCTGCCGCACGGAGCCAACTTGCGTCGGGATTCCGAAGTAGGCCGAATTTGCCAATCGCAGCAAGTTGGCGGTCAAGCCGGGGTCCTGCCGCAACACCCCTTCGATCTGCTGGGCCGTGACCCCGGGCTCATTGACGAGGGCCAGAACTCTGAGCGCCGCCCCTGACATCGCTGGAAAGCAGTTCAGGTGGGCGCTGATCTGACCCGCCCGCTCCGGGTGCCGGCTGCGCGGAGATGGCTCCGTGGCACGTATCATAGCAGCCTCTTTTCGCCGTTGCTTCTGAGCACGATCTGGCCCTGCCCGATGTGGAAATGAAGGGTTCGGCTCTGCGAGCCGCCGACATCCTCGGCCGCCATCAAGATATTGTTCTTCCACAACAGCTTCTTGAGCACGGTGTAGTTGCGCTCTCCGATCTTGAACACCTGGTCTCCGCCCATCGGGTTCCCGCAGCCTGCGGCCTTTACAATCAGGCGCGACTTCTGCGCACCGTTGTCGTAGAGCGTCCGAAACAACACCGGGACCCCCGTGTCAACGAACATGGCCGGGTTGGCCTCCGCCTTCTGGGGATTGATGCTCGAGAGCGGCAGCATTGCATGCAGCAGGCCGCCCACGCCGATTACCGGGTCGAACACCACCAGACCGAGACAGCTTCCCAGGGCATGGGTCACCAGCGTGTCGTCGTGCGCCCCGATTTTCAGATCCCCCACCAAAACAGTCAGGTTCATGGACCCAATGCCCCGCCCTGAGGCCCCGCCTTTTGGTACACAGCCGGGCGTACATACGTGAAGCGGTGTCGGATGGCCGAAAGTCCCTCCGAATGGCCTACGAAAAGGTATCCGCCGGGAGCCAGGTAGCCCCAGAAGCGGTTGACAAGCTCCTGTTGGGTTTGTCGATCGAAATAGATCATCACATTCCGGCAGAAGATGACCTGAAATGGGCCTTTCATCGGCCAGCCTTCCATGAGGTTCAGGGGAACGAAATGTACCAACTTGCGCACCCGCTCATCAACCTCGCATCCCTGCTCTCCGGCGCCCCCCGCCGCAATGAGGTATTTCCCGTAAGGGGTGCTCCTCAGTTCGGCAGTGGCGGGTGTCGGGTAGATCGCCCGGCGAGCCTTCGCGATCATTTGCCGCGAAATGTCGGTGGCCAGGATGCGCACGTCCCGGCCCTCAAGCCCTGTCAGATGCTCACACAGAAGCATGCCCAGCGAGTACGGTTCCTCCCCCGACGAGCAGGCTGCGCTCCAGAGCCGGACTCGGGCCGAGGTCCACTCCGGCAGCACCTGGTCGCGCAGAAAATGGAAATGCTCCACCTCGCGAAAGAAGCTGGTCTTGTTGGTGGTCATGACATCGATCAGGCAGGCCATTTCCGCCGCCCCCTGTTTACTGTCAATGAACGCGAGGTAGTCCTCGACCCGCTCCACCCCCAGGGACCGCAGCCGCTTCATCAGACGTGCGCGCACCAGGGCCTCCTTGCCCTGCTGGAGGTTGATTCCCGAGGCCCGGTAGACCATGTCGCTGATCTTGTTAAACTGCCGCGGGTCCAGGTCGGCGATGTTGATGTTCACGGTGCGTTCGCCCCTTTACGCCTTCAGGCCGCCAGCGGCCGGCTCTGTGACAACGCGCTGTCATCGCGGTTCGCATCGCTGCGCTCCGGACTCGCGAAGCGCAACAGTCCACCCACGTCCAGAATCAAGCCGACCCGGCCGTCGGGCATGATGGCCCCGCCGGAAATGCCAGGGATGTTCTTCATCGTCTCTCCCAGGCTTTTGATGACCACCTGCTGCCGGCCGACCAGTTCGTCGATCACGAGCCCCGCTTGACGCTCCTCATCCTCGACAACGACCACAATGGCCTGGCTCAGCTCGCTGCGGCCGGCATCGATACCGAAAATGCGCGAAATTCGATACAATGGGATGAGCCGGCCCTGCAGCGCCAGCATCTCGCCCTGCCCGAGCACGGTGCAAATGTCCTGCGCCGGTGGCTTCACGGATCGAACGATGGAGATCGTTGGAATGACATAGATCTCGCAGCCGACGCGGATTACCATACCATCGATGATCGCGAGGGTCAGCGGCAGACCCATCCGGAAGACGCTTCCCCGCCCCTTTTCGGAGCGTATCTCGACCTGCCCGCGCAGCAGCTCGATGTTCTTCTTGACCACGTCCATGCCCACCCCACGCCCCGAGACATCGGTGACGACCTGGGCAGTCGAAAACCCGGGTTCAAAGATAAGATTGAACACTTCCCGGTCGCTTAAGCTGCGCTCGTTGAAGTCCGAAGCGGAGCTGATCAGGCCGCGTTCCCTGGCCTTGGCGATGAGCACATCCCGGTCCAGCCCCTTGCCATCGTCGCTGATTTCCACGACCACGCTTCCGGCCGAGTGGTAGGCAGCGATTTTTACCGTCCCCTGTTCGGTTTTGCCGGCGGCACGGCGTTGCTCCGGGGTTTCGATCCCGTGGTCGACCGCGTTGCGCACCATGTGCACCAGAGGATCATTGACGATGTCCACCAGGTTGCGATCGATTTCGGTATCCTCGCCATCGGTGACAAAATTCACATTTTTTCCCAGCTTGCGGCCGACATCGCGCGCCAGCCGGGCCATTTTGCTGAAGGTGGCCTTGAGTTCCACCATGCGCATGGACATGCTGATGTCCTGCAGCTCGCGCACGATCTTGGTGGTGTGCGCGACTTTCTTGGTAAGGGCATGATTGTGGCTGTCCACAACGACCGCATCCTGGGCGACCATGGAGTGGGCGATGACCAACTCACCGACCATGTCGATCAGCCGGTCCAGGCGTTGGGTGCTGACGCGCACGGAGGCGTCCACTACCGGAGCGCCACCGCGCATCTGCTTCTGAGTCCGCAGGGCCTGCCCCACTTCGGACACGCTTACCGCCTGAGACTTGACCAGGGCAACCCCCACCTGCTCTCCGGGGTGTTCGGCCAGAGCCTTTTCAAGCTTTTCGCGGTCGATGTTGCCCTGGGCGACGAGAATGTCGCCCACCCGCAGTGCCGGGGCCATTGAGCTCTGGTCCGAGATGCCCGCCGCCTCCGGGTCTTTCAGCACGGCCAACAGCGCATCGTAGCCGTCCGGCTTGAACAGGGGGTTGCCTCCCAACGCACACTGCACAGCACTCACTAAACTCTTGATCATGTCCAGCGCTTGAAGCGAGAGATCGGCATAACCGCCGCTGTAACGGATCTCGCTGTCGCGCACTCGGCTAAGGAGGGTTTCGGCGTGGTGGCCCAATTCTGCTATGAGGCTGAGTTCCATGAACCCCGCGGTCCCCTTAACGGTGTGAAACGCACGAAAAACCCGTCCCACCGCCTCCATGTCCCCGGGGTCATTTTCAAGTGACAGCAACGCTTGTTCCGCATTCTGGATCAGGTCGATGCTTTCGGTGATGAACTCGCCGATCAGGTCTGGATCCGGGTTCGACGGCATGTAATCGATCTGGTCCTCTCCGGCTGCGGTCGGCAACTCGCAGACGGGTTCTAGTGCCGGGACGGCCTCTGCGACATCAGCCGCAACCAGCGCCTTTTCGATCAGGCCTCCGAGCGTGGAGATCACCGCCTGGGGGTCGGCAGCCTCTCCTCGGCAAAGTTCGGCGCAATGCTCTGCCGCCGACACTATCAGCTGCCGGCTCTGCATTGCCTGGGTTTCCTCCTGCGCCAAGCTTCGCAAGGCTGCCTCGAGCCGTTGCCACCCGTCACGATCCTGCGGATTCAGCTGAACCATCAGGGCTGCGGCATCGTCGAGGCTCAGGGAAACTGCGACAAGCTCGTCCTGACATAGTCCGAACTGTGCGCACAGCCTGCGGCGTGCGTCTGCAATCGCACGGTGGCCCGCTTGCTCGCCGGTTGCCTTAGCGGCTGCTTCAAAGGCGCCTGCCAGGCTTTCCACGGCGGCAAGCATGTCTGCCGCCGGAGCCCGGGAGAGATGCGCCAATCCCTGTGCAGCCAGCTCCAGCAGATCGCGGGCATCCGCCGGCTCCGCCGGCATCGACGTAATCGTTCGTTTCAACGACGCCGCCAGCTTCTTCCAACCCTTCGGATCGTTCAGGCTGATCGCGTCAAGATCCTCGGCAAGTTTCGACAGCTTGTCGGCAACCGCCGGTTTGGGTTTGGCCATTTGCTTCCCTTTCATCTGATGTGGTCACCGCGAGGCTGACGGCATGTCACACCGCCCCGTGAACCAGCCGCCCTCTGACGCGCACGGCCTGGAACCCGCCGTCGCCCTGGTAGACGGGCGCCCCGACCCAAAACCCCTTGAGCAGTTGATGGGCCCCGTGCAGCATGTCGATGGCCCCGCGGCAGAGGGCCTCGCTGCGCCCCTGCATCTCCTGTAGGCGCCCGAGCCGCTCGCGCAGCTCCGCGCGGCAGCGCTTCAAACGCAGC
>JBGSTS010000034.1:0-39404 GCA_041736435.1 Desulfobacterales bacterium
CAACAACGAAGAGGGGCCCCCCGCGCGCGGGGGGCCCCTCTTCGGAATCTTTTCAGATAAAAAGGCGCAAGCCTTTTTAGGCGTGCACTTCCTCCTTGACCGACACGGCGATCTTAAAAAGGAGGGTCAGAACCAGGAACCCCAGAGCATAGACACCGATGGTGATTAGCCCCTCGAGCAGGGTCGGGATGTATTCGTTCACCTCGTGCAGCGGGTTGGGCACGAAGCCCCCTGAGATCATGCCCATGCCCTTGTCGATCCAACAGCCGAAGAAGACGGCGATGCAGCCCACGATCAAGGTAAGCTCGTTCTTGCGGGTAACCGGGTTCACGAGCAGGATGATCCCGAGGAGCATCAGCGCCATGGAGGTCCACATCCAGGGCACATAGGCCCCGTGCCCGTGCAGGCCGACGAATAGGTAGGTCAGGTGGTCCGTGTGCTCGGGGATCTGGCTGTAGAAGGCCACAAACACCTCACACAGCAGGAAGAACACGTTGATGCAGATGGCGTAGGCCACCGTCACGGCGAGTGACTGGATCTGCTTCCAGCCCGGGTCGAAGCTGGAGACCCGCCGGATGACTAGGCAAAGCAGGATCAGCAGGGCCGGTCCCGAGGCAAAGGCCGAGGAGAGAAATCGTGGGGCCAAAATGGCCGTCAGCCAGAACCCGCGGCCGGGCAGACCGCAGTACAGGTAGGCGGTGACGGTGTGGATGCTGACCGCCCAGGGGATGGAGAGGTAGATCAGCGGTTTCAGCCAGCTTTGATAGTGCACCCCGTTTCGCTCCGCCTCGAGCACGTTCCAGCCGATGATGAGGTTCAGAAATAGGTAGCCGTTCAGCACCAAGGTGTCCCAGAAGAGCACCGAACCCGGTGAGGGGTAGAGCAGCACGTTCAACACGCGCATGGGCTGTCCGAGATCAACCAGGATGAAAGTGATGCACATGACCACCGCGGCGATGGCCAGAAACTCACCTAATATGGTCACCTTGCCGTAGGCCTTGTAGTCGTGCAGGTAGTAGGGCAGAACCACCATCACCCCCCCGGCGGCCACCCCGACCAGAAAAGTGAAGTTGGCAATGTAAAAGCCCCAGGAGACATCGCGGCTCAACCCGGTGATGCCTAAACCAAAATCCAGCTGCTTCAGGTAGACCAGGAAACCGACCCCGACCATGCCGAGAAGCAGTGCCGCCCACCCGTAATATTTTTTAGATCCCTTTATGGCCAGCTCGAGCATGACTCACCTCACACGATGTAGTAAACCGCAGGTTCGGTCCCCAGGTTGATCTTGCGCCGGATGGTGTAGTTTTCCCGGATCAGTTTGCGCACGTCCGAGGCAGGGTCGAACAGGTCCCCGAACGCGAGCTTGCCCCCCGCGGCCTCGACGCAAGCCGGCAGTTTTCCCTCCGCCAGACGCTCCGCGCAGAAGCTGCATTTTTCCACGACCCCCTTCATCCGGGTGGGAAAGAGCTTGTTGGTCTGCGTGATGCCGGGCCGGGGGTCGCGGTAGTTGAAGCTGCGGGCCCCGAAGGGGCAGGCCGCCATGCAAAACCGGCAGCCGATGCAGCGGTGGAAGTCCATCATCACGATCCCGTCCTCGCGCTTCCAGGTGGCCTTGGTGGGGCAGGCCCGCACGCAGGGCGGGTTCTCGCACTGGTTGCACAGGACGAGGAAAGGCCGGGTCTCCAGGTCTTCGGGACCGAACCGGGCCGAAGCAGTGCCGGCAAAAGCATTCTCGTACTTGGTCGACCAGAGCCACTTGATCTCCCAGCGCTTCTCGTCCCAGTGGGGCACGTTGTGGATCGAATGGCAGGCATCGACCAAGGGTCTGACATCCGCTTCGGATTTGAACTTGCGGGTGTCGATGACCATGGCCCACTGCTGGGCGGTGCGGGCTTCCTTGCCCGGCCCGATCTTAGGCTTGGCGGCCGGCGCCTCTGCGGCCAGCGCGTTGAAGACCGGCGGTGTCGACAGGGCCGCAGCGGAGAGCCCCAATAGCTGAAGCACACGACGTCTGCTGGTATCCATCACTTGGTCTCCTTCGGATTCTCGATGTGGCAATCCCAACAATACGGACGGACGGAAGCGTAATTGTGGCATTTGTCGCAGAAATCCGCCTTGTTGGAATGACAATCCAGGCAGGTGTTCGACAGGCTCATGACGAACTCCTTGCCCTTGGGGTTGGTGTAGATGCGGTTTCCCTCCCGGACGACGGTTTCCCGCCAAAGATCCAGCACTTGCATGTGCTCCGCCCGCATGTAGTCCAGGGAAAGCACGCACTCCTTGGCTGCCTTGGCCTTGTCCGTTAGTTTGACCTCGGGCGGCGGCACGGCCTTGCCCCGGTTGTACCAAAAAGGGAACAAGACAATGACCAGGAAGATGACCAGCCCCGTGACGATCAGGTTCTTATCCTTCATCGGTTTCACCCTCCGCTTGCGCCTTCAGCTCCTCGAGGTCGTCGCCCCGCAGGTTGGTGGTGCGCTCGGCTTGGCCGGGCAGGTTCAGCGCGTTGGCCACAAGTTCATGGACCCCCGCTACCTGGACCTCCGGCACCCAGTAGTCCATCAGGCTGGGCAGCGCGGCGCGATCGATGGCGCAGACACAGGCCAGCATGTTGACCCCGTATTGGTCGTGCACGTGCTTGACGGCGTTGGCCCGCGGCAGGCCGCCGCTCATGCGCAGCTCCATGTTCTCCCCGGCGTTCAGTCCCGCACCGCTCCCGCAGCAGAACGTCTGCTCCCGGATCGTGTTCGCAGGCATTTCGTAGAAATGGTTGCAGACGTTTTTGATCACGTAGCGGGGTTCCTCGAGCAGCCCCATCCCGCGGGCGGGGTTGCAGGAGTCGTGGAAGGTGACCTTGAGGTAGTCGTTGCGGCGTTTGTCGAGATCGAGCTTTCCGTTTCGGATCAGGTCGGCGGTGAACTCGGTGATGTGCACCATCTTGGTGGATTTGGCCGATTCGAAACGGGTGCCGGTGATGGGGTTTACGGGCACCTCCAGGAAATCCGCCGGCCCGTTCATGGTGTCCATGTATTGGTGGATCACCCGCCACATGTGGCCGCATTCGCCGCCCAGGATCCACTTGACCCCCAGCCGCTTGGCCTCGGCGTACATCTTGGAGTTGAGCCGCTTCATGGTCTCGTGCGAGGTGAAGAAGCCGAAGTTACCGCCCTCTGAGGCATAGGTGCTCCAGGTCACGTCCAGGCCGTATTTTTCCTCCAGGTAGTGAAAGAGCATCATGTAGCCCATGGCGGTGTAGGTGCCCGGGTCGGCAAACACGTCGCCGGAGGGGGTGATAAAGAGAATGTCCGCCCCCTTCTTCATGTACTTGGGCTTAGTCCGCACGCCGGTGCGCTCCTCGATGTCATCGACAAAGAAATCGAGCATGTCCTTGAAGGCGTGGGGCTGGATGCCCAGATGGTTGCCGGTCCGGTAGCAGTTGGAGACCGGGGTGGCGACCCAGTCGATGTTCAAGCCGACGAGGTTCAGCAGTTCGCGGCCGAAAATGGTGATCTCGGCCGTGTCGATCCCATAAGGGCAGTAGAGTGAGCAGCG
Organism: Desulfobacterales bacterium; assembly: GCA_041736435.1. GTDB lineage: Bacteria > Desulfobacterota > Desulfobacteria > Desulfobacterales > SpSt-501 > SpSt-501. The sequence goes on from JBGSTS010000034.1 coordinate 3,553, forward strand.
GCGACACTCCGAGCATTGAAACAGGTAGTACCACCACTCTTTGAGCACATCGAGGGTGAGGGGCCGGGCGCCGTTGGCCTTGCCGAGCAGCTTGCCCATGCGCGTGAAATCGTTGCGGTACACCGATCGCAAAAGCTCCGCCCGCAGCACCGGCATGTTTTTAGGGTCGCCGGTACCGATGAAGTAATGGCACTTGTCGGCGCAGGCCCCGCAGCGTACGCAGATGTCCATGAAAACCTTGACGGACCGAAACCGTTCCAGGCGCTCTTTGAACCCTTCGTGGATGATCTGCTGCCAGTTCTCGGGCAGCTTCCAGTCCTCATCGAGCGGGTTCCAGGCCCTCGCATTGGGAAGCCCCAGTGTGGCCACGCTCTTGGGGTTCGATGCATAACAATACATCCCTTTGCGGATCTCGGCCGGGGTCTCCATCCAGTCGGTCTGCGGGGGCTGGTAATCGATGCGGTCCAGCAGTTCTTTGGGGGTAAGTTCTTTCTCGGCCATGGGCTACTCCTTGTCTGCGTTCGCTTCCACTGAGGCGTCGAGCGATTTGTCCACCGGCAGTCCGGCTTCAACCATTTTTTCACGGAAATCGTCCTCGTATTCCGCGTAGCTGTGCACGTGCACCGGGTAGTTCCAGGGGTTGATATGGCGATAGGCCCGGGTGTTGGCGAGCATGTTGCGGGTGGGGCTGAGGAACACGCCGGCCAAGTGCATCAGCTTGCTGTGCGGGAAATAGGCCAGCAGGACGCTCACGAAGAACAGGTGAATGTAAAAAACAGCCCCAATCCCATCGGGGATCACGGGCCGAAAGGTCACCAGCCCCATGGTCAGCTGCTTGGCGGCATTGATGTCGACTTTGGTGACGTAGCGCATTATGATCCCGCTGAAGGCGATGCCGAAAATCAGCAGCAACGGAAACCAGTCGGAGGCGAGCGAAATGTAGCGCACCGAGGGGATCAGGATGCGTCTTAAGGCGAGGTAGACAACGGCGGCCAGCAGCACGAATCCCGAGAGATACACGGCCGGCAAGCCGAACTGGAACCCGGGGTAGAGGATCTCCACCCGAAAGAAGCTGTCGATGTTTTCCAGCAGTTGCACCAGCCAGGGCGTCGGTTCGGTGAAAAATCGGGTGTGGCGGACGATCACCGTCAGGAAGGCGTAATGGAACGCCAGCGCCCCCACCCACAAAAAGATCTCCAGTTGGTAGAAGAGGCTGCCCGCCTGCATCTTGGTGCGCGTATTGCGGAAAAGCGAGCGAAAGGTCAGGATCTCGAACGCCATGCGGCCGACGACCTGCCATTTGGTCACCGGATTGTCGAGCGGGGAATACTTGATCCAGGGCAGGGATTTAGCCTGCCCGCCCGTAGTGGGAATGGCAAACGGCACGGCCGAGCGCGACCATCCCATCACCTTGCGCACGAACCCGCTGACGAAGAGGATGATCGCCAGGTAGGGAACCACCACGCCAAAAAGCCATTGCAGGCCAATGGTCGCCCCTCCCCAGGCAATGAGAAACAGCACAAAAACGGCAATGAAGGAGAGCATGTACTTTCTGTTCATCGATCAACACCTCGCGTGAATCTGCGCTTCGCGGCGCGGTTGCGGATCGAAGCGCGGTGGAATGTGGTTGACCTTATCATAGCGTAGGGTTTGATTCGTCAGGAATTCGGTTCGTTGTCGGAGGTGTCGGAGACCAGACCCGCGCGCTTGAACGCGTGATAGGTACGGTTGCGCATCTCGTTGGCCTTGAGCTCGAGCACCCGCTCCCGGCAGCCCATGTAGATGTTGAAGCCCTCGAGGGCAAAGCAGTCGATGCGCGCCTCGAGATCGAAAAACTGCCGGGCCATGCCGGCGTCTTGAAGCTCTTTGTGGAACATCTCACGCAGAATCGGTTTGAGAGCGAAAATGAACGCCGTCGCCCGGGCGGGTGTGAGGCTCTGAACCGCCCGGATGCGCATGATGGGGTCGAGGCCGGCCGTGATGGCATCCGACCCCATGTCCCCCAGCAGCTGATCCAGAAGAACCTCAATCCCCTTGTGCGTGCTGTTTCCGACCGGGTTGGCAAACTGGTCTTTCTGGTTTTTGAGGAACACGGCGGTGTCGTGGGCGTAAGCGTGAACGGTGGAATCAAACCACTTGGAGATGATCGTGGTTCGCTTCTTCTGCATGAGCTTGATCAAAGCGTCTGCCATACGGTAACGATGCTAAAGCCCTCGTGAAATCGGCCATGCGGTTTGGAAAATGGGCCCATGACCAGACCGAGCACGCAAGTGTTTTTTGTAAACGAGTTGGTCTACAGTGTCAAGGACAATCCGGCCGATCAGCCGGATTGACGATCTATGGGGGAGACTGCTAGGCTTTTCCCGCAACGGGAAGGGTTTTCCGTAACGGTTCAAGGGTTGACCCATACCGGGGATTTCCGGGTACCCAAAAGCGAATGTGAGATAAAATCGTTGGAATAGAAGGCTTGATACCGCCCGCAGGTTCGAGGTAATGTGCCCTATGCTCGAAGCCTTTTTCTTTCTTATCGGCGGCATTCAGCCAAGGCTAAGGGTCCTCGACGAGAAGCCTGTTCGTTGCCCGGCCTGCGGTCTTCATCAAGCATATAACCAGCGCATCGACCACTACCTGAGCCTTTTTTTCATTCCGCTCATTCGGGTCAAAACCGGCACGCCTTTTCTCGTATGCGACCGATGTCAGCGAACAGCTTTCGAATCCGGCCAAGAACCACATGGACCGGCGGAGAGCCGTTCCAAACGATGCCGCTCCTGCAACCGGGATCTGCCTGCAGACTATTTGTTCTGCCCGCAATGCGGGCGACGCCTGTAAAACCGGAAATCTCGATCACCGCCAAGGCTCTATCTAAACTTTTCCATCGCATTACTATTAGTAATTAAATTATATTTGACATATTCCGGAAAGGCCTTAAAATTTAAATCATAAAAAAGCAACCACGCCACGGGTCAGGAGGGCCAATGCGATTAGACCGTTTCACCATAAAATCCCAGGAACTCATCCAAGGCGCCCAGTCGCTGGCATCCAAACAAAGCAACCAGCAGATCGAACCGATCCATCTCGCGGCCGCGATGCTGTCCGATCGTGAAGGTATCGCTGCGGGGATGCTCCGCAAGCTGGGGGCCGCCCCCGAGGCGCTGGCGGCAGAGATCATGAAACTCGTCGAAAAGCTCCCCCGCGTGAGCGGGGCCGGCTCGGGCGAACCCTTCATTTCACCTCGCAGCAAGTCCGTATTGGAGGCGGCCTTTGCCGAGGCCTCTCAGATGAAGGACGAGTATGTCAGCATCGAACACATCCTGCTGGCCATAATCGACGATAAGGAGGGCGAAGCCGGCAAGGTGTTGTCCCGGGCCGGTGTCACGCGCGATGCGCTCTACAAAGTCATGCAGGAGGTCAGAGGCACGCAGCGGATCACCGACCCCAACCCCGAGGAGAAATACCAGGCCCTGCAGAAGTTCAGCCGCGACCTCACCGAGCTGGCCCGGATGGGCAAGCTGGACCCGGTAATCGGCCGCGACGAAGAGGTCCGCCGTGTCGTGCAGGTCTTGTCCCGGCGCACCAAGAACAACCCGGTGTTGATCGGCGAACCGGGCGTGGGCAAGACCGCCATCGTGGAGGGCCTGGCCCAGCGGATCGTGGCCGGCGATGTATCCGAAACCCTGAAAAACCGCCGCCTGGTGGCGCTGGACATGGGTGCGCTTGTGGCCGGCGCCAAGTACCGCGGTGAATTCGAGGACCGGCTCAAGGCCGTCCTGCGCGAAGTGGAAGGCGCGCAGGGGGACATCATCCTTTTTATCGACGAGCTTCACACCGTGGTCGGGGCCGGCGCAGCCGAGGGAGCGGTGGATGCTTCCAACATGCTCAAGCCCGCGCTCGCGCGGGGGACGCTGCGCTGCGTGGGCGCGACCACCTTGAACGAGTACCGCAAGCACATCGAAAAGGACCCCGCGCTGGAGCGGCGCTTTCAGCCGGTGCTGGTGCGCGAGCCCTCCGTGGAGGACACCATCTCGATCCTGCGCGGGCTCAAGGAGAAGTACGAAGTGCACCACGGGGTGCGCATCAAGGACACGGCGATTGTCGCAGCAGCGACCCTGTCCCAGCGCTACATTGCCGACCGCTTTCTGCCCGACAAGGCCATCGATCTGATCGATGAATGCGCCTCCAAGCTCAGGATCGAAATCGACAGCATGCCGGTCGAGATCGACGAGGTACAGCGCCGGATCACGCAGATGGAGATCGAACGCCAGGCCCTGAAAAAGGAGACCGACCCCGCCTCGCGGGAACGGCTGGAAAAGCTGGAAAGCGAGCTGTCCGAGATGACTGCGGAACTTTCCCGGATGAAGGTGCACTGGGGCCGGGAGAAGGAACTTATCCAGATCATCCGTGGGATCAAGGGCCAGCAGGAGCAGTTGAACAACGAGGCCCAGATGGCCGAGCGCGAAGGCAACTTGGCACGCGTGGCCGAAATCCGCTACGGCCGGATGATCGAATTGCAGAAAAAGCTCGAGGCCGCCAACCGCGACCTGGGCGAACTCCAGCGCGAAAGCAAGATGCTGAAGGAGGAGGTCGATGACGAGGACGTGGCCGAGGTCGTATCGCGCTGGACGGGCATCCCGGTCAGCAAGCTCATCGAGGGCGAACGCGACAAGTTGGTGCGCATGGAGGAGCGGCTGCAGCGGCGGGTCATCGGCCAGGATGAGGCGGTGACTGCCGTGTCCGACGCCGTTCGCCGGGCCCGCTCGGGCCTGCAGGACCCCAACCGGCCCATCGGCTCCTTCATTTTCATGGGGCCCACTGGGGTGGGCAAGACCGAGCTTGCCAAGGCCCTGGCCGAGTTTCTCTTCGACAGTGAACAGGCCATGATCCGGGTGGACATGTCCGAGTTCATGGAAAAGCACTCGGTGGCCCGGCTGATCGGCGCCCCGCCCGGCTATGTGGGCTACGAGGAGGGGGGCTTTCTGACCGAGGCGGTGCGGCGCAGGCCCTATGCGGTGGTGCTCTTTGACGAAATTGAGAAGGCCCACCCGGATGTCTTCAATGTGCTTCTGCAGATTTTGGACGACGGGCGCATGACCGACGGCCACGGCCGCACAGTGGATTTCAAAAACACTATGATTATCATGACCTCCAACGTTGGCAGCCAGTGGATCCAGGAGTTGGGCACCCGCGACCGGGACGAGATGGAGCGCCGGGTCACCGAGGCGCTGCGCGCCACCTTTAAACCCGAATTCTTGAACCGCGTCGATGAGGTCGTCATTTTCCAAAACCTCTCGCCGGAACAGATCGGCCGGATCGTGGACATCCAGCTCGAGCGGCTGAAACACCGGCTGGCAGAACGCAAGATCGATCTTGTGGTAAGCGACAGCGCCAAAACACTGCTCGCCCGCAAAGGCTACGACCCCGTCTACGGCGCGCGGCCGCTCAAGCGGGCCATCCAGCAGTTGATCGAAAACCCGCTGGCCCTGGAACTTCTGAAAGGCAGGTTTCCCGAAGGCTGCCGCGTGCAGGCCGATGCCGTGGGCGAGGGGATGCTGTTCGCCCGCGAGCAGTAAGTTGGTTTTCCCGTCGATTCAACTGCTCTCAGTGAGGCCGTCATCTTGACGGGAGCCCATCCCCGCCGATCAAACCCCGGCATGACGCCCACCATAAGGGCTGCGGCGGCAACCGGCCGCAGCCCTAAACTGCTTGTAATCCGAGACGGCTGTTATTATGATTGCGCCATTCGACGGAGAGGGTCCACCCGGCATGAAGGTTTCGAGCAGGGAAAAACTGCGCGAGTTTTACAAGCAATTTTCCGGAGCCGATCGCGTGCTGATTGTGATTTCGGCGGACCCCGATGCCATTGCCAGCGCCATGGCAGTAGGGCGACTGCTCTGGCGCCGGGTGGAAAGCGTTACGATGGCCTGCGTCAACGCGGTCAACCGACCGGACAACCTGGCCATGATCCGGCTGCTGAAAGTCAACCTCGTTCCGGTTGCTCAGATCCAACCCGAGGCGTTCACCAAAACCGTTCTCGTTGATTCCCAGCCCTCGCATCATGAGCTGATGACCGACCTCAAATTCACCGCGGTGATCGACCACCACCCCGAGACCGGGGCCAAAGCGCCGTTCGTCGACGTTCGTCCGCGCTATGGCTCCACGGCAACCATTCTGACCGAATACCTGCGGGCGGCCCGTGTCATACCCTCGCGCAACCTCGCGACCGCGCTATACCATGCCATCAAAACCGACACGGACGATTTTAAGCGCCAAACCCTGGTTGAAGATTTGTATGCCTTCCAGTACCTGTTTCGGCACGCCAACATTGCCCTGGCCCGCCGCATCGGGCAGGCGGACCTAAGACTCGAATACCTGAAATACTTCAAGACCGCGCTGCAAACCATGCGCCTGCGCAAGGGCCGGGTGTTCGTCCACTTAGGGCCCGTGGCCAATCCGGACGTCTGCGTCATCATCGCCGATTTTTTCCTGAGGATCCACACCGTGAGCTGGAGCATTGTCTCCGGAACCTGTGATCAAAAGCTGGTCGTCATTTTTCGCAACGACGGCCAACGCAAAAACGCCGGACGGGTGGCCAAGGAGAGCTTCGGGGGGTTCGGCCCCGCAGGCGGCCACCGGACCATGGCCCGCGCCGAAATCGGTCTGGCGGACATCAAGGCCCCCCCCATCGACTTCAGAGACGATCGCAAGGTCGCCGCCTGGATCGTCATCCGAACGGAGAAGCGCGCGGGTGCCAAACCTCACGCCCCGAAGCCCGAGACCGCCGAGGTCACGCCCAATGGCTGAGCGCGCACCCGACCTCCGGGTTACCATCCTCGGCTCGGGAACCTGTGTGCCGTCGCTGACCCGCAGCGCGTGCTCGGTGCTGCTCGAGAGCCGCGGCGGAAAATGGCTCTTTGACTGCGGTCCGGGCACGATTCGCCGGCTGCTGGAGGCTGGTACGTCCATTTTCGAGATCTCGCACCTGTGCGTCAGCCACCTGCACCCCGACCACACCGCCGATCTCGTCCCGCTGCTCTTCGCCACTAAATACCCGGATGGGGACCGCCGCAAATTCCCGCTCACGGTGGCGGCCGGTTACGGTTTCGACAACTTTTTCAGCCGGTTAAAAGCCGTTTACGGAGACTGGATCGACATCGGGGAGGGCCTGTTCAGAATCCTTGAGATGAGCACCGACCGACCTGACCAGCGGGAGATGGGCGGTCTGCGGGTGGACACGGCGCCCATGAACCACAGCCCCCAGAGCATCGCCTTTCGCGTGACCGGGCTGGCCGGGCGGTCCCTGGTCTACTCGGGAGACACCGATTTTAGCGAGCCTCTCGTCGAACTCGCCCGGGACGCCGATCTTCTGATCTGCGAGTCGGCGTTCCCTGAGGGCCACCGGGTGGCCGGGCATCTGACCCCGGCACTGGCCGGCGAAATCGCCGCGCGCGCCGGGGTGGGGCATTTGGTGCTGACGCACTTCTACCCGATCTGCGACCGGGTCGACATCGAAGCCGAGTGCCGCCGGACCTACTCCGGCCCGCTCACCCTGGCGCAGGATCTGATGCAACTCGAGGCCTGATTGGACACCATGGAATTTTGCGGGCAAACCAGCCGATCCTATCCAGGCGTACGCCATTTGCGGCGGCGCACGGCCCCGCCGGCCACATGAGATACTACCCGGTCCAGCTCGACATCCGCGGCCGTGCCTGCCTGGTGGTCGGGGGCGGCGCCGTCGGAACGCGCAAGGTTGACACCTTGGTTGCCTGCGGAGCGCAGGTCTCCGTGGTGAGCCCCTCGGCTTCCGAGACGTTACGGCAGATGGCGGCTCAGGGGCAAATCCGTCTCAACCAGCGGGACTACGCCTCTGATGATTTGGAGGAGATGTTTTTAGTAATCGGCGCCACCGACGACGAGGCGCTCAACCGGCGCATCCGCGCGGATGCAGAAGCACGCCGCATGCTCTGCAACATCGCCGACCGGCCGGAGTCCTGCAACTTCATCCTGCCGTCTATTTTGAAGCGCGGGGACCTTCTCATCACCGTCTCCACCTCCGGCAAGAGCCCGGCCTTCGCAAAAGCGCTGCGCCACCGCCTCGAGGTGCAATTCGGCGATGAGTATGGCGCATTCCTCGAGCTGATGGGAGCCATCCGGGAGCGGCTTTTGGCCCGACAACATGCCCCCGAGGTTCACAAGCACCTGTTCGAGGCGCTGATCGACAGCAACCTACTGGAGTTGATCCGCGCGGGGCATCGCGACGAGATCAACGCCTTGCTGGACCGAGTGCTCGGCCGCGGCTTTCGAGTGGAAGAGCTGATCAACTTGGACCACCCGACACATGACCCTTGACGCCATGGACGCAGCGATTCTCATCACCATCGTGCTCTACATGCTCAGCACGGCCGGCTACCTGGCTTACTTCCTTTTACAGAAAAGCCGTCTGCAGCAGGCGGGGCTTGCCCTGCTTCTCGCCGGGTTCTTGAGCCACACGGCCTCGATCGCCATCGGGTATGCCCACCAGGGGCATATCCCGGTAAGCAACCTGCCCGAAACCTTATCGTTTGCCGGCTGGGCGGTGGCCGGGGCCTTTCTGGTGCTGCACTACCGGTACAACCTCAAAATACTGGGGGTTTACGCCGCACCGTTCGTGGCGCTCGTCATGGCGATCGTACCCCTGCTGCCGAAAACACCAGCCGAGACCCCGGCGGTGTTCAAGAGCTTCTGGCTTGTGGCGCACGTGACGGCTATTTTCATCGGTGAAGCGGCTTTTGCGCTCGCCGCCGGGGCGGGCCTTCTCTATCTCCTCCAGGACAACGCCATCAAGGCGAAGCGCAGCCGCTTCTTTTTCAAGCGTCTGCCTTCTCTGGACCTGCTGGATTCCACGGGGTACGCGTGCATCGTGGTGGGCTTCAGCCTGCTGACGCTGGGACTGATTACGGGGCTGGTCTACGCCAAGTCCTTCTGGGGCCGTTTCTGGAGCTGGGACCCCAAGGAGGTCTGGTCCGGTATCTCCTGGTTGTTTTATGCCGTGCTGCTCCACGGGCGATTGACCATCGGGTGGCGGGGACGGCGTTCGGCCATCCTGGCGATTGTCGGTTTCGGCGTGCTCCTGTTCACGTTTTTAGGAGTGAATTTTCTCATGGAGGGACACCACAAGGGATTTACCAAATAGCGTCCATCCATTTTTCCCTTGAACCCTCGACCCCTTGAATCCCGGAACCCTGTTTGCATGCACGACATCGTTCTCATAGGCATCAACCACAAGACGGCGTCCGTTGAGCTGCGGGAGTGTATCGGTTTCTCGAAAGACGAGACCGAGACCGCCACTGGCGCCCTGCGACAGCTGCCGGGCGTCTGCGAGTCGCTCCTTTACTCGACCTGCAACCGGGTCGAGCTGCTTCTGGTAACGGAGGACAAGCCCGTGTCCGTGGAGGCCGCAAAGGCCTTCATCTCCGAGTTCAACCAGATCCCGCTCGCCCAGTTCGAGAGCGCCCTTTATATCCACGAAAACGACAACGCCGCGCGCCACCTGTTCCGGGTCGCAGCCAGCCTGGACTCGATGATCGTCGGGGAGCCCCAGGTCCTGGGGCAGATCAAGGACGCCTACCGCCATGCCGCCGAGGCAAAGACGACCGGGGTAATTCTCAACCGGCTCCTGCACCGCACCTTTTTCGTCGCTAAGCGCATCCGCACGGAAACCGGAATCGGGGACCGCGCCGTTTCGATCAGCTACGCCGCGGTGGAGCTGGCCCGCAAGATTTTCGGGGCCCTGGACGGCAAGCGGGTGCTGCTGATCGGCGCCGGTGAAATGGCCGAACTTGCCGTGGAGCACCTCCTGCGCCACCCCGTGGCCGAAACCTTCGTCGCCAATCGAACCTTCGAAAACGGGCTTGCGCTCGCGAGCCGTTTCAAGGGCCACGCCATCCGGTTCGAGGAAATTGCCGAGCATCTCAAACAGGTCGACATCATTATAAGTTCCACGGGTGCCCCGGGATTCGTCGTTACCCGCAACGAGGTCCGCAATGTCGCGCGTGCGCGCAAGAACCGACCGCTGTTTTTCATCGACATCGCCGTTCCGCGCGACATCGACCCCGACATCAACCGGCTGGACAATGCCTACGTCTATGACATCGATGATCTCAAGGGGGTTATCGAGGAGAACATCGAGGACCGCCAGAAAGAGGCCCTTAAGGGCGAGCGGATCATCGACGAAGCCGTCGTGCGCTTTCGCGAATGGCATGCAGGCCTGGAGGTGGTGCCCACCATCGTTTCGCTGCGGCAAAAGCTCGACGCCATGGCCGAGACCGAGATTCGACGCACCCTTCACGGCAACGCCCTGCCGCCCGAATCGGCCCAGGCGCTGTCCCGCATGATGGCGGCGTTCATCAACAAGGTGCTGCACGAACCCACTGTGTTTCTAAAACACGACGGCATGCAGGCCAACAAGGCGCTTTACCTCGACGCCGTTCGCAAGCTCTTCAAGCTCGATGAATGATCGCTTAACGTGCTTCCATCAACCCGACAAGGAGGTCGATAGTGACGAAAACCGCCTTTTTGTTTCCCGGCCAAGGATCCCAGGCGGTCGGCATGGGGGAGGACCTTTACCGGGAATTCGATTTCGTTCGCGAAATCTTCGACATGACCGAAGAGGTCACCCGCCTTCCCATCTCCCGGCTTTGCTTCAAGGGGCCGATGGAGGAGCTGACCCAGACCGTCAACCTGCAACCGGCAATGACGGCGGTGAATCTGGCCTGTCTGGCCGTGCTTCAGAGAGAAAACGTCGCGTATGATGTCTGCGCGGGCCACAGCCTGGGGGAATACAGCGCCCTGAGCGCCGCGGGCGTTCTTCCCCCGGCGGACGCGGCCCGGCTGGTCTTTCGCCGCGGTGAGCTGATGAACCGTGAAGCCCTGAAACATCCGGGCGCCATGCAGGCCATTGTCGGGCTGAGATTAGAGGAGGTCGAGGCATTGGTCGAGGAGGGGCGTCGTCTCGGCGTCGTTGCCGTCGCCAACCACAACATGGAGACCCAGATTGTGATCACCGGAGCTCCGGAGCCCGTTGCCCGAGTCGGCGCCCTGGCGACCGCCAAGGGGGCCAAGAGCGTTCCCCTGAAGGTGAGCGGCGCCTGGCACAGCGAGCTGATCCGGGGCGCGGAGGCCGAATTTTGCGAGAGCCTGAACGCAGCCGAATTTAAGCCTGCGCACAAGAAGATCGTGCTCAATGTCACGGCCGACACAGCACAAGACCCCGGTGAGCTCCGCTCCATCATGGCACGGCAGCTCTGCAGCCCCGTGCGCTGGTACGACAGCATGGGCCGGATAAGCGCCGCCGGGATCGAACGCTACGTCGAAGTGGGGCCCGGAAAAGTTCTCGCCGGGTTGCAGCGCAAGATCCTTCCCCGGGAACCGGCGGCCGCCGTCTGCAACGTCGGCAACCTGGCTCAACTCGAAGAGTTTTTGAAGCGCGCCTGAAAGACAGCCGCCGCCGGGATCTCGAGATTCGGTATTTACTTATGTGATGGCATATGATAATGATATATGTTCTCAAGGTTGTTGCTGTGTGCCTTTCTCCATAACATCCAGAGGTCGACATGAAGAAGAAAGATCTGGATTTTTTCAAGAAACACCTGGAAAAACGCATGCAAGAACTCCTCAGTCAGGCGGACGACACGGTTTCGGGCATGACCCACTCCACTGAAACCTTTCCCGACCCGACCGACCGGGCATCCCTGGAAGCCGACCGCAATTTCATGCTTCGAATCCGCGACCGCGAAGCCAAGCTGATCAAGAAGATCAAGCAGGCGCTCGAGCGGATCGAGAACGGCACCTACGGAATCTGCGAATCCTGCGGTGAGGAAATATCCGTCAAACGGCTGAAGGCTCGCCCGGTGACAACGCACTGCATCGAGTGCAAGGCCAAAGAGGAGGCTTTGGAGAAAGCACTTGGAATATAAGTCGGACACCGCCATCGACCTGCACATCCACTCCACCGCATCGGATGGAACCTTCACTCCGGCCCAACTCCTCGCCATGGCCGCCACCCTGCGCCTCGGGGCCATCGCCATTACCGACCACGACTCCATCGCCGGTTCACGCGAAGCACTGCTGGAAGGCATCCCCGCTGAACTCGGTTTTCTGACAGGCGTTGAGATCAGCGCCGAACCGCCCCCGTCCTACCCGGGCTCCGGCAGCATTCACATCCTGGGGTACGCTATCCGTTTAGATGACCCGGAGCTGAACCGGGCGCTGGAGAAACTCCAGAAGGCGCGCAAAAACCGCAACCCGGAAATCGTTGAGCGCCTGAAGAAGCTGGGGATAGCGATCAGCATGGAGGAGGTCGAGGCCGAAGCGGCCGACGGTCAAGTAGCGCGACCACACATCGCGGCACTGTTGGCCAAAAAAGGGGTGGCCAAGAGCATAGACGATGCGTTCGACCGGTTTTTGAGCAACGGCCGGCCGGGGTACGCAGACAAGTTCCGCATCGAGTGCAGCCACGCCATCACCCTGATCAATGCCGCCGGCGGCATCCCGGTATTGGCGCACCCCTGCCTGCTCGAGCTCGAGACCGAGGACCAGCTCGAAGACCTTCTGCGGGAAATGATCTCGATGGGCCTCAAGGGTCTGGAGGTTTATTTTACCGATCACTCACCGGAGCAGACGCGACGATTTGCCGATTTGGCTCGGCGACATGAGCTTTTGATGACCGGCGGCACCGATTTTCACGGCACCACGCTTCCAAACGTGCAGATGGGGATCGGAAAGGGCGGCCTGCAGGTGCCCTACGCGCTATATGAACGGCTGATCGAGCGCTGACGAGCGGAATACCGGAGAGGAAAGATGCCACACCCTTCGCCGCTGCCGGTTGAAGCGCTTCTGGGATACCGCTTTTCGGATCGCGGCCTCATCGAGGAGGCCCTGCGCCACAGCTCGTTCATCAACGAGATTTCCGATAGCCGCCTGCGCGACAACGAGCGCTTGGAATTTCTGGGCGATGCCGTCCTGAACCTGGTGGTCGGCCACATCCTGCTGCGCCGCTTCCCGAAATATACAGAGGGCGACCTGTCGCGCATGCGCGCCGGATTGGTCAATGAAACCCAGCTCGCCGGCCTTGCCCGCCGCCTCGATTTGGGGGTTCATGTCCAGCTGGGCAGGGGGGAAACACAGACCGGTGGCCAGGCCAAGAATTCGATTCTGGCCGGAACGCTGGAGGCGTTGATGGCCGCTGTTTACCTGGACGGCGGCTTCGATGCGGTGCGTGCGATCATCGAGGCGCATTTCGAGCCGCTGGTCAGCCGGCTGCTCACCGGCAGCGAGCTTGCGGATTTCAAGAGCCAGCTTCAAGAGCTGGTGCAATCGCGGCCCGAAAGCATGCCGCGCTACACGGTCATCCGCGAAGATGGACCGGATCACGACAAAACGTTCCGGGTGGAGCTTAAGGTCCTTCACATGGCCACTCAGGGCAGCGGCAAGAGCAAGAAGGCCGCCGAGCAGGATGCCGCCCGACAGGCGCTCGACGTGATCAAGCAACATGAGCCCTAATCCCGCCTGCGGGCAACCTCTCTTCAGCCGAGCCAAGGGATTCGACCTCCGGCGATTTCAGTCAGATCCCCGGCCAGGGCAAGTATGAGCGTTCGCCCCCTCATCGTGCCGGTGTTCATTCCGCATGCCGGCTGCCCGCATCGCTGTGTGTTCTGCAACCAGTCCGCTGTCACCGGCTGCGTGGAACGCCTGCCGCCGCCTGGAGCGCTGCGGGAACATGTGGCGGCCTTTCTGAAGCTCAGCGGCCGGCGGCGGGGTCCAACCCAGATCGCCTTTTTCGGAGGCAATTTCTTGGGTGTGGCGGAAGACGCCATGCAAGCGCTGCTGGCGGAAGCCGCAGGGTGTGTAAGCTCGGGAGACGTGCAGGGCATCCGTTTCTCCACCCGCCCCGACACCGTGACCACTCGCACCCTCAAGCTCATCGAGCCCTACCCCGTGCACACCGTCGAGCTGGGGGCCCAGTCCATGAACGCGGAGGTGCTGACACATTCGCGACGCGGTCACACCCCGGCCGACACGCTGACCGCATGCCGCATGCTGAAAAACAGTGGGTACGAGATCGGCCTCCAGGTCATGGTGGGGCTGCCGGACGATGACGAAGAGCGCCTGATGCAGACCGGCCGGGATGTTGCCGGGCTGAAGCCGGATTTCGTCCGGATCTACCCTACCCTGGTTCTGGCGGGAAGTCGCTTGGAGACGCAGTACCGGCAGGGAGCCTATTTACCCCTGCCGCTCGACGCCGCGGTGAGTCTCACCTTGAAACTCTACCGCCTTTTCCGGGCGCATGGCATTCCGGTCATTCGCATGGGACTGCAGGCCAGCCAGGACATTTCGCCGGGCGGGTCCGTCCTGGCGGGCCCCTACCACCCCGCCTTCGGCCACCTGGTCCAGTGCGCGGCCTTCTTAGGAGCCGTCCGAAATGCTCTGGGCTCTTTGCACCGCACCGGGGCGAAGCTCACGTTGCGCGTGCACCCGCGCAGCATTTCCCGCATGCGCGGACTGCGCAACGCAACCATCGGGACGCTTCAACGGGAGTATGGATTCGAGCGTGTGAAGGTTTCAGCGGATTCAACTCTTGCGGAGGATGAGATCGGGGTGGGCAGGACAGCGCGCGTTCTGGCCTTCGAAGGAAAGCGGCAGGCCGATCCCCTTGGACAGAGGGGGGGCGCCGCTACAAGTCTTTCTTGAGGAAGTCTTCCGCCTCCCTGACCTCGCCGGGACGCTTGCTGTATTCGACGGGCACCGTGCCTTCCTTGAAGCACTCGAAAATGGTCTTGCGCGACTCGGGCACCGGCAAAAGACCGGTTTGCGCGTCGATCTTAGTAAAAACGATCCCTTCCGGCGCCTCGAACACCTTGACCGGTTCGTCCGCCAGCACGCGCTGCATGAATTCCAGCCAGATGGGCAACGCCGCCGCTGCCCCGGTCTCGGTTTTGCCCAGGGGCTGTTCGTCGTCGAATCCAACCCAGACACCGGCGATGTATTCCCGGGTGTAGCCGATAAACCAGGCATCATAGGTGTCGTTGGTGGTCCCCGTCTTGCCAGCGGCCGGGCGGTTGAGGGCCTTGGCCTTCTGGCCCGTCCCATGCTGTATTACGCTTTCGAGCATGCTGGTCATGAGGAAGGCCGTGTCCGCTTCGATGACCCGGTGCCGATCGGCCTGGGCTTCTTCCAGCACCCGGCCGTCCCGGTCGATGACGCTGAGCACGAACACCGGCTCCACGAGATTCCCCTGGTTGGCGAAGACCGAGTAAGCCCGGGTGAGTTCAAAAAGAGATACCCCGGAGGCGCCCAGCGCCAGCGCCAGCGTGCGGGTCAAATCGGAGCTGATCCCCAACCGGCGGGCATAATCGATGGTGTAATCCACGCCGATGTCCTGCAGGAGCTTCACCGTCACGACGTTGCGCGACTGGGCCAGCGCCTCGCGCATCAGGGTCGGACCGTAAAACGTTTCCCGGTAATTCCTGGGCTTCCAGGTCTGGTCCCGCACCTTGTCCTCGAACACCACGGCCGAGTCGATGATCATGCTGGCCGGGGTGTAGAACTTGTTGGAGTCCTTGAACGTGCGGTCCAGGGCCGCGGCGTAAATGACGGGTTTGAAGGCCGAGCCCGGCTGCCGGCGCGACTGGAGGGCACGGTTGAATTGGGTTTCGACGAAATCGCGCCCACCCACCATGGCTTTCACCAGACCGGTTTCGGTCTCCATGCAAAGAAGGGCGCCCTGGGCTGCCGGGTCCTGTTCTAGCGCCAGCTGCCAGGGTTGCTTCTCGTCTTTACGATTCTCTTTTACCTTCACCAGAACGACATCGCCGGTCTTGAGCGCTTCCCCGGGCCGCTTGATCTTGGCCGCGAAGTAGGCCACATCGGGGTTGGGCTTGCGCGCCCAATCCATGTCCTTTAAGGCGATCCGGCCCTGCTGGTCGCCGAGCCGAACGCTCACCGTCCGGGCGGCATCGTCCACCTGGACAACCACCCCCCGAATCACCATTCCCGCCTCGAGCGGCTTGCTCTCACGCTCCGCCTGAAGCTCGCGGCTGAACCCTTCCACCTGCTCAGGCGCAAGCGACCTCAATGGACCCCGGTAACCTTGGCGTTTATCTAAATCGATCAGGCCGTTGAGCACTTCCGCTTCGGCCGCTTTCTGGAAGCCGATGTTGACGGCCGTCCGGATCTGAAGCCCCTGAGTGTAGAGGGCGTCGGTGCCGTACCGGGATTCGATGCTGCGGCGCACATGTTCGGTGTAGTAGGGGACCTCCTCGATGTAGATGTTGCGCCGTGGCTTGATGTCCAGGAGGACTTCGCGCGCCTCGGCCGCCTGCGGCGCCGTGATGAAGCCCTCTTCGGCCATGCGGCTGAGCACGTAAAGCTGGCGCTGCCGGGCCTGGTCGGGGTGGCGGAACGGGGAATACCGGCTCGGGGCCTGGGGCAGACCCGCCAGCATCGAGCACTCGGCCAGGGAAAGCGCCTTGACCGATTTTCCGAAATAGTTCTGCGCGGCCGCCTCGACCCCGTAAGCCCCGTGCCCTAAATAGATCTGGTTGAGATAGAGATAAAGGATCTCGTCCTTGGTGAAGGCCTTCTCGATGCGGTAGGACAAAATCAGCTCTTTGATCTTGCGCACATAGCTGCGCTCCGGAGACAACAGGAAGGAGCGCGTCACCTGCTGGGTGATGGTGCTGCCGCCCTGCTTGATCGTACCGGCCTCGAGGTTTTTGAGAAACGCCCTCAGGATGCTGACCGGGTCGAACCCCTGGTGCTGGTAGAAGCGCGAATCCTCGGCGGCGATGAAGGCCTGCACCAGAAGGGGCGGCACCTCGGCCAGCGGAACAACGATGCGCCGCTCCTTGAAAAACTCGGCGATGACCCGCTGGTCATCCGCGTAGACCTTGGAGATGATCGGCGGGCGGTAGTCCATGAGCGAGTTGATCTTGGGCAGATCCGCGCTGATGTAATAGTATCCCGCCACCACCGCCGTGGCAGCGGCGATGCCGAGAACGAACACCATCGATACGAGGAACAAAACGAACCGCCTGAACAGGCCTCGCTTCTGCGGGCGCCGGGGGACGGCGGGAGGGTGGAGTGTGGGTTTCTTGGCGTCCATTGATGTTCAACTGCCGGGTTTGTTTTTTCACATTGCCCGGCGGGCAGCCGGCTTGCCGGGCAAGCGAGCGCTTACGGCATGATTTTCATCGTATCACACAAAAGGTGGCACAGCCGGAAACGGCCGCAGACCATCCCCTCACGGCTCCGGAGTCATAGCAAAAAATCGGGTTTCCGACAATCAAAAAATCATTTGACATCAATCCGTCTGCGGTATTAGTTAGGAAGTTTTTAACTGTAAGAGGTAACACATGATCTCACTTGATTTCAGCAAGCTGGGAGGGCTCGTTCCCGCCGTGGCCCAGGACCATGCGACCGGGGAGGTGCTGATGCTCGGCTTCATGAACCGGGAGGCGTGGGAGGCCACCTTGAAAACCGGCCGGGCCACCTATTACAGCCGCAGCCGGAAAACCCTGTGGGTAAAAGGGGAAACTTCCGGCAAGGTCCAGCTCGTGAAGGAGATTCGCATCGACTGCGACGATGACGCGGTCCTCCTCCGGATTGAGCAGGAGGGAGGTGCCGCCTGCCACACCGGGCACCGCAGCTGTTTCCACAAGCGGGTCGATCAGGGCACGGTGCAGATCGTCGGGAAGCCGGTCTTCGACCCCAAGGAGGTCTACCCATCGTGAACGAAAAGCTGAAACTCGGTATCCCCAAGGGCAGCCTGCAGGAGGCGACCATTGCCCTGTTCAAGCGCTCCGGCTGGACGATCAACGTCAACAGCCGCAGCTATTTTCCGGAGATCAACGACCCGTTCATCGAGTGCGCGATCTGCCGCGCCCAGGAAATGTCCCGCTATGTCGAGAGCGGCACCCTGGACGCCGGGCTCACCGGCAAAGACTGGATCGCCGAGAACAGCTCCGACGTCCACGTGGTCGCAGACCTGGTATACTCCAAGGTCAGCGCGCGGCCGGCACGCTGGGTGCTGGCAGTCCCCTACGATTCGCCCATCAGCCGCCTTGAGGATTTGACGGGCAAGAAGATCTCCACCGAGCTGGTGGCCTTCACCCGCCGCTACTTTGCCGAACGCAAGATCGACGTCACGATCGAGTTCTCGTGGGGGGCCACCGAGGCCAAGGTTGTTTCCGGCTTGGCCGACGCGATCGTGGAGGTGACCGAGACCGAAAGCACGATCAAGGCTCACGGGCTGCGCATCATCCACGAGCTGATGCAGACCAACACCCAGCTGATCGTGAACCACCCGGCGTGGCAGAACCCCGCCAAGCGCCGGAAAATCGAACAGATCGCCCTGCTGCTCAAGGGGGCCTTGCTGGGCGAAAAAATGGTCGGCCTCAAGATGAATGTCCCCGAGGGGCGCATGGAGCATGTCATCGGCATGCTGCCCAGTTTGAAAGCGCCGACGGTGGCCCCGCTCTACCGTTCCACCTATTTCTCGGTGGAGATCATGGTCAACCGTGAGATCGTGCGCGACCTCATCCCCCGTCTGCTCGAAAACGGAGCTGAGGGAATAATAGAATACCCATTAAACAAGGTGGTTTAAAGCTGGGAAGCGCTTCAAACCACCTTGTTTAATTTTAGCGAAGGAAAAAACAATGGTTTCCAAAAGAACCCAGGAGTTTAGCTCCTTCATCGTGATGGATGTGCTCGAAAAAGCCAAGGAGATGGAGCGCGGCGGCGTCCACGTCATCCACCTCGAGGTGGGCGAACCCGACTTCGACGCCCCCGCCTGCGTCAAGGAGGCCGCCTGCCGGGCGCTCGAAAACGGCCACACCCACTACACCCACAGCATGGGCGACCGCGAGCTGCGCGAGGCCATCGCCCTTCACCACCGTTCCGCGAACGGGGTCGACGTGGAACCCGACCAGATCATCGTCACCTCCGGTTCATCGCCGGCGATCCTGCTCGTGTTTTCCGCCCTGCTCGACCCCGGCGACGAGGTCATCATCTCAGACCCACACTACGCCTGCTATCCCAACTTCATCCGCTTTGTGCAGGGGGAGCCGATCACCGTTCCGGTCTACGAAGAAGACGGCTTCCAGTACCGGCCCGAGGCCATCCGCGAGAAGCTTTCCGCCCGCACCAAGGCCATCTTCATCAACTCGCCCTCCAATCCCACGGGAAACCTCCTATCGGCCGAGCGGATGCGGGAGATCGCCGACATGACCACGGGGTCGAGCGCACCCATGATCGTTTCCGACGAAATCTACCACGGCCTGGTCTACGAGGGCCGGGAACACAGCATCCTGGAGTTCACCGACCGCGCCTTCGTGCTCAACGGGTTTTCCAAGCTTTATGCCATGACCGGCCTGCGACTGGGCTATGTGATTGCCCCCCCGTCGCTCATCCGGCCCATGCAAAAGCTGCAGCAAAACTTCTTCATTTCAGCCAACTCCATGGTGCAGCGGGCCGCCATCGCCGCCCTGCAGTGCGCCGGCGAGGACGTGGCCCGCATGAAAGCCGTCTACGACGAACGACGCCGGTTCATGATCCGCCGGATCCGGGAGATCGGGCTCGGGATCACCGTGGAGCCGACCGGTGCTTTTTATGTCTTTGCCAACGCCAAGCACATCTCGACGGATTCCTATAAACTGGCCTTCGACATTTTAGAGAAAGCTCATGTCGGCATCGCCCCCGGCATCGATTTCGGCCGAAACGGAGAGGGCTACCTACGTTTTTCGTATGCGAGCTCAATGGAAAACATCGCCGAGGCGATGAACCGCCTGGAAACCTATTTTCAGAGCCGCGCGCAAATCGGCTAGCCGAGGCCCTGCGGCGGCCTCGGCGCTGACAGCTCCGCGTTCGTGCGCTGTTTGGTGCCATGTTTCCGGTGAGACAAACCTCATCGGCAGGAAAAGAGGACATCGGCTGGCAGATGCTCATCAAATCGTCCGAATTCGTTACCAGCGCCGTTAGGCCCTCGCAGTTTCCGGCGGCGGACCTGCCCGAGGTTGCCTTTGCCGGGCGCTCCAATGTCGGCAAGTCCAGCCTGATCAACACTCTCGTCAACCGCAAGAAACTCGTGCTCACCAGCTCCACCCCCGGCAAGACGCGGCTGATCAATTTCTTTCGGGTAAACGATGCCCTCATGTTCGTCGACCTGCCGGGTTACGGCTACGCCAAGGTGCCACATGACGAGCGCCGCACCTGGCGGCCCATGATCGAGCAGTATCTGTCCGGCCGCGACAGCCTGAAAGGGGTGGTGGTCATTCTGGATGTCCGCCGCACGCCCGGTACGGAGGAGCTGCAGCTGCTCGGGTGGCTGCAGGAGAACGAGATTCCGCCCATCCTGGTCGTCACCAAGGCCGACAAGCTGTCCAAAACCAATCGGAAAAAACAGCTTCAGGTCATCGCCGAGGCCATCGGGGTCGGCCCGGAGGAACTCCTGCTTTTCTCAGCAAAAACCCGGGACGGGTGGGATGCCCTGTGGAAAGAGATTCTGGAGCTGGCGCAGGCGCCCCCGGACGATGAAAGAGCATAGAGCTAGTTTCAAAACCTCGGATCACGGTTGCGGGCAAGGCGCAGGCTGATTCGAAAGCGCAGCAACCTCAACGGGTTGTGAGAACATTCGAGAGGCCTGCAACGCAGCCCCCAGCCGTTAGACGGGGGTATGAAACCAGTTCTATCCCTTGACCGCACAGGATTTAAAACAGATGTTCAAATCCGGCTATGTAACCATTGCGGGTGCACCCAACGCCGGCAAGTCCACACTCCTGAACCACATCCTGGGGGAAAAGGTTTCCATTATCTCAAGCAAACCCCAAACAACCCGCACCCGCGTGTTGGGGGTCTGCCACCGGCCCGGGGCCCAGATCGTCTTTTACGACACACCGGGCATCTTTGCCGCCAGCGACCGGTTCAACTCCAAAATCGTGGACACTGCCTTCAGCGCCGTCGGCGACGCTGACCTGCTGGTGGTGGTGGTGGACGCCGCCCACCCGGATCCGGCCGCCGAGGATCTCCTGGCAGAGAAGATCCGCGGCCAGAAGCTCCCGGTCATCATCGCCCTTAACAAGATCGACCTGATCTCGGAAAAAATGGTGCTGCTCGAAATCATCCAGCGCTGGTCCGTGCGCCGGGCCTGCGAAGCCGTGGTGCCAGTCTCCGCGCTCGACGGCACTCAGGTCGAGGAGCTCGTGACCGCCATCATCGGCGCCCTGCCTGAAGGCCCGCCCTATTTTCCCGAAGACACCCTGACCGACTCAACCGAGCGTTTCATTGCGGCCGAGCTCATCCGCGAGAAGATCTTCCGGCTGACCGGCGAGGAGATCCCCTATGCGTCGGCCGTGACCGTGGAGGCCTTTAAACCGGGAGCCGACGGCAAACGGGTGAGCATCGAGGCGACGATCCATCTGGAGCGCAATTCCCAGAAGGGGATCGTGATCGGCAGGGGCGGGGCCATGCTCAAGCGAATCGGCAGCGAGGCGCGGCAGGAGATCGAGCGGATGACCGGTGCCAGGGTGTTTCTAAAGCTCTTCGTGCGGGTGCAGAAAAACTGGCGCAAAGACGCCAAGGCCGTCGAGCGCTTCGGGTATTAAACTCATTTTCGGCCGCACCCGACGGGAAATTTTATGGCTGAACGTTTCGGGCCTCTTGGACGATGGCCTCCGCCAGGATCTGGGCGGAATCGAACACCTTGACGGCCGCTCTGATCTCGTGGCCGATGATCGAGAGCTCCGTGCAGGCCACCAGCAACGCCCGCGCGCCACGTCCGACCAGATTATCGGCGGCCGCCTGGACCGCTCCCACGACCTCGCTCCCGTAGCTGCTCGTTTTGATCTTTTTGATGGCATGCATGACGCCCGTTTGGAATTGGTCGGCGGGCGGCACGAGAGCTACACCGCTCTCGGCGAATCGTTTTTCGTAGAGCTTCAGGTTGAGCACAGCGGTCGAAGCAAGCAACCCCACGGTTTTTAGGCCCGGGGTTTGGACGATGACCGCCCGGACGGCCAAGCCGATCATGTCGAGGACCGGAATGGCTAAGGATTCCTGGAGGTCGCGGAGATAATAATGGGCGGTGTTACACGGCATGGCGAGGAAATCGGCCCCCCAGGCCGCCAGCCGGCGGGCCATCTCCTGCAGGCAGGGAACCGGGCTCTCGCCCCCTCCTTCGATGAGGGCTTTGATGCGGGATGGTACCTTGGGGTTGTTGTCGACCAGCATCCGGATGTGGTCGACATCGTCTTTGGCCGGGGTAGCCTTGATGACCCGGGCCATGAGGTCGACGGTCGCCTCCGGGCCCATCCCGCCGATGATTCCGACTATTTTCTCCCGCATCGCCAGAGCCTTCTCAAAATAATATCAGTCTGCGACAGTTTCGAGGCCGAGCACGGGCTTGATGTAGGCATAAAGTCCCGGGGAGCCGCCGGTGTGGACGAACAGGAGGTTCTCGCCCTTCTTGAAGTAGCCCTCGCGGCTGAGGCCGATGAGGCCGGCCACGGCTTTGCCGGTGTAGACCGGGTCGAGCAGGATGCCCTCGGTCTTGGCCATGAGATTGACGGCCTCGACCATTTTCTGGTTCGGCACGGAGTATTTCGGCTGCCAGTAGCCGCCGAAGGAGACCACAGCGCTGCGGGGGATCTCCTGGGCAACTCCCAGGCGCTCGGCGGTCTTTAAAGCCAGGTCGTAGACGATGGGCTCCTGGTCCCCGGGCTCGCGGCTCACCCCGACCCCGACGATGGGGATGTTCATGCTGCAGCCCATGAAGCCGACGACCAGCCCGGCGTGGGTGCCGGCGCTGCCCGAGGCGACGCAGAGCCGGTCGATCGCAAGCCCCATGTCGAATAACTGCTCCTGCATCTCCTGAGCGCAGGCGACGTAGCCGGTGGCGCCGATGGGGTTGGAGCCGCCGCCGGGGATGATGCAGCCCTTACGGCCCTCCTTGTCCAAGCCCTCGGCCACCTTGCGCATGGCTGCCATCATGTCGGAGCCGCCCGGGACCACTTCGATCTTCTCCACCCCCAGCAGCCGGAACAGGAAATTGTTTCCGGAAGCCTCGGGATTGTAGCTGCCGGGGACGCGCTCCTCCAGTACCAAGCGGCACTTTAGGCCCTCCTTCACGGCGGCGGCCAGCGTCAAACGGCAGTGGTTGGACTGCACCGCGCCGCAGGTGATCAGGGTGTCGGCGCCCTGGGCCAGGGCATCGGCCACCAGGAACTCCAGCTTGCGGGTTTTGTTGCCCCCGGCGGCCAGGCCGAGCAAATCGTCTCTTTTGATGTAGACGTTGGGCCCGCCCAAGGCGGCGGTGAAGCGGGGCAGAAATTCAATGGGGGTTTGGCCGGCGGTGTAGCGCCGGCGGGGGAATTTGGCCAAATTCATGATACGCCTCCGAGCGGTTTAGAGTTGGATGACGGCTTCAATTTCGATATCTGCGTTTTTTGGCAGTGCGGCCACCTGGACGGCCGACCGGGCCGGCAGCACAGATTTGAAGTACTGGGCGTAGACCTGGTTGACCCGGTCGAAATGCCCAAGGTCGGTCAGAAATACCGTAACCTTTGCCGTGCGATCAAGGCTTGCGCCAGCTGCTCGCGCGATAGCCGCAATGTTCTTCAGGCACTGGTGGGCCCTCTCTTCGATCTCTCCCGCGACGAAATTGCCGGTGGCCGGGTCCAAGGGCAATTGCCCGGAGACGAAGAGCAGCCCGCCGGCGGCGATACCCTGAGAATAGGGGCCGATGGCCGAAGGAGCGTTGGAAGTTGAAACCGGCCTGGGCGAATTGTTTTGTTCCATTAAAATATCCTCCTTGAAGGTGGCTCAACCACCTATGATCAAATTCGATTTATATCCTGCTCCGTACGAATTTTTTTAAGATAATTATAAACGGTGTACTTGGAGACCCCCATAAACAATGCAACCTGGTCGACGGCGCCTTTGATTTGGAATACACCGCTGATCTCCATCTCTTTGACCAGTTCGATCTTTTCATCGGTCGACATGGAAGCAGGCTGTTTACCGACCTTGGCGACGGCCTGCTCGAAAAGGGCCTCGATAGTTTCCGTGATCGAGGATGCAAAAGTTTCGACCTTGCCCTGCCCGTTGAATGCCGACACCGTGCTGGCAAACATCTCTAAGGCGCGAGTAGCATTGAGGTAGTCCGTCATGTCGAAATTGATGCAAAACGCGGCCACCACTTCGCCTTTTGGGTCGCGGATGAAGGAGGTGGTTGATTTTAAAACCCTGCCATCCTTGGTATTCGTCTTGTAGTTGTGCCGGTCGTGAATATCCCGCCCTTCTTGGTGCAGGGCTCTAACGACCATGTCGGTGACCGGTCCGCCGATCTTGCGATGGGTGACATCCCCGGCGATGTGCATTATGGATTTCTGGGGCTGTGAGAGATCGTGGACAACCACCTCGAAATTGCGGGGAAATGTCCCCACAATGGCGTCGGACAGTTGAGTCAACATATTGAAAATATATTCTTTATCCAAAAAATCTCGGTTTTCGGATTTTTCCTTTTCTGCCTGTTTTTTCATACCCTCTCACCTGCATAAACTGCATTTTAATTTACAATTGGATTTGGTTTATCTCTGAAAAAAGCGTATCAGGTTTGCTTGGAATCCTTAAGCGCTATATTCTCGATATGATTAATTCGAGCAGCAGAGATGGCTCGTTTCTGCAATTGATCATTGGCCTCTGGCATTCGGTCGTGCAATAGCCGATAACTCTCAACAATCGTATTTATGTACATTTCCAAATCCGTCTCGACTAGAATAGGGATTTGGTAGTGGGCCGCATAAGCTGATGTTACGGCAGAGGAAAGGACCGCGGCGGTGCCGGGCAAAAGCCCGCCATTATCGACCACGTCGTTGACTTCATCGCTCATAAAGGTAACGCCGCCCAAATCGTGCTTTACAATCATCGCCAGCTGGGCCGCAATTTTATTTTTTTCTCCGGAAGTTCTGGCGCTGCCAAGACGGTTGCCAAGAGCAACAATCTGATTTGCGATCTCTTGGGTAGCGCTTAAAAGAGATCCTACTTTTCGTGGGTAAGGATTTTTGGGTTGAAAAACGGGATAACCCAAGTTTTCAGCCGCTTTGACGATGCACTCTGCGACAACAGTATTATCGTGTATCTCGTTGGCACGCACGACCAGAGTTGTCTCCTTTTTCATGTACTGATCCCAGGAGGGGACAAACGCCTTTGCCTCGACAATAATGGTTGGCAAAGAATCCAACCCCAATTTGCGCATGAGCAAGCCCTTGTTTCCTATCGGGACATTGCCTTCTGTGTCTTCGTTAGGGCCGATACCACCTGCACCGGCGTTAATTGTTAGCATTGTTGATACCACCATCTCGCCTATTTTCAGGACTGTGCCCAGGGTGCAACCAGCGCTCATTGGTGTTTCTTCCGGAACGCACAAAAAATTCTCCGGATAATTTTGCAGGAATGTTTGTACCACCGCGGTAGCAGCGGCTGTCATGAATGCAGACGGAACTTCTAAAACCCCCTGGCCGTTTACTCGACCGAAAATTTCGGTTGCCACTGTTTGCGGGCAAAACGCATCCTTTTCTATGGCGTTCTGCATGAGTGCAATCTCGGCCGGTGTGATACCGTCGCGGGCGTATGCCGTTCCCGCACCTCCACCGTTAAGGGTGATTTTTACAAAACCGTTCTCGGGGGTTGCCTCCACCTGTGCTATTCGCAGGTCAACGGAGGCGGCCATGTTTATCATTCTGGCCACGACGGCAAAACCGACGCCGTCCTCCTGCACAAAACCAGAATGACTGTTTACATGGCTCACACCGATATGTCCTGAAAGCCCTGCTCGCCCCATATGTTCATCAGAAAAAGATATCCTCACGGAAAAATTCTCCTATGTTAAAGTAAGCAAAGCACAATTCCAGGAACATAGGCTAAAATGAGGATTGCCAAAAGCATGGTAAAAATGAAAGGGAGGACCGCATAGCTGAGCTGCTCGATACTGATTCCGCTGATACCACAGCCGACAAAAAGGTTTACCCCGACCGGAGGGGTCAGAAACCCAAGAGAGACAGTCGCGATCATTATGATCCCGAAATGGGTCATGTCGATGCCGGCACCAACCACCAGAGGCTGCAAAAGTGGTGTGAGGATTAGTATATTGGCCAAAGCATCCATAAAGGTGCCCAGTATAAGCAGCATGAGTATGATGACAAAAAGTAAAAGGGCAGCATTGTCTGCCAAACCCGCGAGCGCCTTCACAAGTGCATCCGGAACGTTATAAATAAGCAATATCTGCCCCAATGCGGAAGCGGTCGCAACCACAAGAAATATAGTCGCGTTTGTTATGGTTGTGCCGCGCAAGATTTGCCAAAGCTTCTGAGCATTGAGTTTCCTTAGGACAAGGCCTTCTACGATTAAAGCGTATGTAACGGCAATTGCGCCGGCTTCCGTTGGAGTGGTGATCCCGCCGTAAATGCCGCCGAGCACGATGATGGGCACCAGAAGCGCGTACTTGGCTTCTGATAACGCCATCATTGTTTCCCTGAAGGTGGCTTTTTCACTCTTCGTATTGAATCCATGATACTTTGCTAAAAAATAGCAAGTGATCATCAGCACTATCCCTATGAATATCCCGGGGACAATTCCTGCGATAAACAGGTCGCCGACGGACACGTTGGCTGTGGTGCCGTATATGATCAGAGGAACACTTGGCGGGATCATAACCCCAAGACATCCTGCGGATACGTTCGTTGCGGTCGAAAACGATTTCGAGAACCCTTCCTTTTCCATGGAAGGAATCATCACCCCACCCACGGCAGCAACGGTGGCAGGCGCTGAGCCACTGAGTGCCCCGTAGAACATGCAGGTGAGCACCGATACATGTGCCAGTCCACCGGTTATATGCCCAATCAGACAGCGCGAGACTTTCAGCAGAGACTGGGCCATACTTCCCTTTTGCATGATTTCACCTGCCATTATGAAAAAAGGAACAGCCAGCAGGGGGAAAGCGTCGAGCGAAAAGAACATTTTTTGCATTAAAAATTGAACGGGGAGGTCGGCCGCCACAACCGCGATCGCTACACTCAAGCCGATCGCAACACCAATGGGTACGCTTAAAATGAGCATCACAGGAAGAGAGATGGTTATGAGCAAAATCGGTAAATCCATATGGTTCACCCTTCCTATTAGGCACAGTGGTCCACGTGTGTGGAGAATATTTTTGGCACTAACTTAAAACAATCTATACAGCCTGTGTTTTCCAGATCTATCGTGATAGACCCAGATAAAATAATTGCTATCTAGTGAGTTGCCCGTCTGCGTTTTCAGAAAACAACTTCCATATGACCCAAATGGTGCGTAACCCCATGAGGGAAAACCCTAATGGGAGACAAATATAGGCGATATACATCGGAAATTGGAGGGCGGGCGCCAGCTGGTTGGTTGTAATTACAAAATCCACCATTTTGACACCCCACACAAACATCAAGCCGCAAAAGGCCACAGTGATGATATATGCGATGATTGTGAAATAGTTTCCAGCTTTCTTGCCAAACACCGTGCGAACGATTGTTACTTCTAAATGGCGTCGCCCAAATGCAGCATAGCTTGAGCCGACATAGACGGAATAGATGAAAAGATAACGGGCCAATTCTTCAGGCCAATCAAGTGAGTGCTGCAAAACATATCGTTGAAATACTTGCAGAATGATAATTACCGCCATCAAAGACAGGGCAACGGAGGAGGTAATTTCCTCAAATTTGTTCAGCCAAAGTAAAATGCTTTTCATTGTCATCCTCTATGACGCGACAGGCTGAAGTTGACTCTGCCTGCCGCGTCTTATCAAATAACAGCCATCAAATTTTATTGATTGAGTTTTTCTTTGATCGTCTTGCGCATTTTTTCAATTAGCTCCGGCGGAACCTCTTTAGAAAAAGATGGAGCAACATCAGCGGTTGCTTTTATCCAACGAGCACGCTCTTCCGGTGTAAGCTCGATGACTTCACCGCCGGAAGCTTTTATCTTTTCAATAATCATAGCCTCATTGCCGCGGATTTTCGCACGTTCGAATTTTTGCATAACTGCAAATGATTCGTTGACCCACGCTTGCTCCTGGGGTGTAAGCTTCTGCCAAAAGACCTTGGATATCAAAACCAAATGAGGGCTGTAAAAGCTTCTGGTCAAGGTGACATATTTTGTAATTTCCGGAAATTTGTTGAACCAAGCCAGGTTCAAATCGATATCAATTGCATCAACTGTTTTCTGTTGAAGGGCGGTGTACACCTCCCCCCACGCAACGGGTGTGGGATTCATCCCAAGGGCTTTGAGAATTGCAATGTGTGCTTTTGAATGAGTCGCACGTATTTTCAACCCCTTGGCATCTTCAAGAGTGCGGATGGGACGGTTTGCGAAAATCTGGCGAAAACCAATTTCGATATAGCCCAAGCCTAATATGCCGTTTTTCTCGAGCGCACCCGCTAATTCTTTCCCAATCGGGCCGTCCGTGATGAGATCCGAAGCTTCGTAGCTGGGGATAACGAAGGGCATATCAAGGAACATCAGCTTCGGGTTGAAGACGGAAAAGTTGTTGGGCGCATCGGACCCCATTTGCAACACGCCCATCTGGAGGCCTTGAACAACGGCATCAAAATTCCCATATTTGGAGCTGTCGTAAATATCGACTCGGAAGACACCCCCGGAACGCTTTTCAAGGTCCGCCTTGAATAATTCATACCCCTCCCCCATTGGATGCTGCGGGACATTGGGGTGCGCCAATTTAATTACGATTTCTTTAGCCTCTAACGGATAAAACCCGCCACCGATTGCTATCGCCGCGGTGACGACCAGGAGCCCGGTAATCATTTTGTAATACGTGCGCATTTTTCCTCCTATTTGCTATGGGTTTTGTTTCCCCAACATTGGAGCGTCATTGCTCATGATGGGAGTTGTGTGGCACGGCACCAGAAATGAACGCATTCCATACCAGCGAAAAGCTCCGCCGACATCACCTACAGGCATATCCATGAATTGACGATTCTTGCTTCCGTTTTCAAGGCTATCGCAGCGGCTTTTAAAATTAGCACAATCGCAGATTTACACTTATTTTATAAAAAGTCAACAAAAATTTTAATATGACTAAAACAAAAAAATTATATTGCTCACACATTTTTATTTTACAATTGCGCGCACCATCAATTCATTAAAGTGACTTATTTCAGCTGGTCGAAAAATTGCGAAGTGGAAGCGCATGCGGTCGAAACTGCAGAGAGGATGGGCGGAATTAGTCCATGGGCACACGGAATGCCGATATTTTGGCCATTTCGTTGGATAAGGTCTGCACGGTTGTTATTCAGATATCGCCTCTGGCGGGATCTTTCCGGCCGAACAACAAAGTGGAACGAGTGATCTCATCCGCTTCTCGAGCTTCGCCTCATTGCGCGGGGTAGTTTGCGGCATACTTCTTTTCCGCTTCAGCAGTCCCGATCAGAATCAGCTCGTCCCCTTCTTGCAGCACGGTTGCCGGATCCGG
Source organism: Desulfobacterales bacterium (assembly GCA_041736435.1). Classification (GTDB taxonomy): domain Bacteria; phylum Desulfobacterota; class Desulfobacteria; order Desulfobacterales; family SpSt-501; genus SpSt-501. The sequence continues at coordinate 33,092 of JBGSTS010000034.1, forward strand.
GTTGATGATCATCCGGTCCTCTTTTTTGATGGCAATCACGCTGCAGCCGGTGGCCTCCCGGATTCGCTGCTCGTGAAGCGGCTTGTTGACCAGGGCCCGGTTCAGGACCGATCGAAAGATATTCAACCCCTCCGAGACCACCAGCAGCCTTTCAGGGTTGAGCAGGTTCAGAATGGTGGTGGTGCAAAGCGAGGCAAACGACATCACCAGATTGGCCCCCGCCCGATGCAGGGTGTTGATGTTGCGATCCAGGCTGGCCCGGCTGATGATCTGCACCTCGGGCCTTAGCCGGCGGCAATAGATGGTGAGGTAGATGTTCAGGTCGTCGTCATGGGTGGTGATGATGACCGAGGGGGTATCGTTGATGCCGGCCTGAACCAGAACGTCCAGATCGGCGGCGCTGCCCTGGATCACATGCTCGTCACTCCGGGCTTTCATCGTCTTTTTTTCCACCACCCGGTAATCGATGCCCATCCGCTTGAGGGTGCTGGCCACCGACATCCCGACCCTGCCGCCGCCCAGAACCAGAACGGGCCCCTGGCGCTCTTCCCGTTTTTCTGCGGAGGCCATGAGCCTGTCGTAGCGATCGAGCTGTTCTCCGGATCCCGCCAGCACTAATACCGTTGACGTCCCGATAGGAGTCTGTGGGTTGGGGAGCATGAACCGGCCCTGCTCCCAGAGACCGACGACATTCACCCCCGTGACTTCGCGCAGCCGGCTTTGAGCCAGCGTTTGGCCTTGAAGCGGCGTGCGCATGGCCGGCGCCTCGGCGATCAACAGCTCGTCGAACCTGCCAATGACGTTGGCTTTCATGCTCAATCCTAAAACCCGGCGCGCAAGGGCCTGTCCCAGCATCTTGGTAAACTGAAACGTATGCGTGCTTCCGGCAAGCTGAAGGATGTCGAGCGAGTCGTCCTGGTCGGCATTGGTGACCGTGATGACCTTGTCGGAGACTTCGCGGATGGTGAAGATAATGTTGGTGCTGGTAACATCGTCATTCATGACGACGACCAGGGCGGCGTTATGAGCTCTCAGACGGTTGTAGGTGAGCGGGTCGTCCAGCTCCCCCACCACCACCCGCAAGCCCAGCTCGTGCAGACTCAGGGCCTGCTGAAGGTCGGGAATGAGAATGACGTTCGGGATGTTGTACTGGTTGAGTTTTTCCACCAGATTGGCCGCCACCGCATCGAAGTGGGTCAGGATAACGTGGTTGGACATTGTCTCCGGAACGGCACGCGGGGCACGCGCCCTATTTTGCTCCTCCAGCCATGGAGCATAGAAAAACTGGATGAAGGTGAACGGGAGCATGATCAGCAGAAACACGACCCCGGTCAACAAAACAATGATGGAAAACACCCGGCCCAAATCACTCATAAAGGTGATGTCGCCGAAGCCCAGCGTCGTCATGACGGTCAGCGTCCAATAGAACCCCGTGAGCCAGGAGTGCTCCTGCCCCTCGAATGCCATCAAAAAATGAAACAGCGTGCTGTAGGTGAGGAAAAAGAACAGGAGAATTACGAGAAAGCGGACCAGCAACCGGGTGTTGCTCTTCTGGTTGGCGAGGTTCACCAAGGCCGCCATTTGAGAAAACATGAATTTCATGAGCTCGCTCGCAGGGCCGGGGGGCCGCAACGACGCCCGCAAGGCATCGGGTTTCGGCCGGATGCACGAACTTACCATTTTTTTCCGGCCGATGCCAAGCCGCATGTCAAAGGTGTCGCGCGGGACGGCAGAGGAAAAGAGAGTGGGGGTCTCTCGAAGGCTTGGAAAGTCCGCTCAATCAAGGCAAACCCCAGAAAGGCCGGGTTCAGCCTCCCAGAAGAAACCGGTCGATCTCGGACTTGAGGATCTTCCAGCCCCGTCCCATTTTTTGGGCGCGGAACCTCCCCTGGTTGACGAGCTTGAGAAAGGTAGGACGTGAAATACCCATGTAACGGCATGCTTCGCTGGCATTGAACACCGCTTTGGCTTCAAACCAGTTATCCTGATCGACACGGCGACGGCCGTTGCTGCAGCGCCGCTCTTTTCCCACCCGCCGCTCGGCGGTGCGCTGATTTCTTCGTCCGGACTCCTGGCCGTTCCACATAAGCGCTCCTTGGGTGCAGGTAAATTTTAAACTGCTGATGTTGAGTATCGACCGATGGAGTGCTTTTCTTTAGCGAATTAACGATATTCAACGATCATATCTGTAAAACAAGACTATTAGTTGCTCCGGACTCCTTCCAGATGCGAGAGGTAATGATATTTAGGCCCAGCTCCCAGCTGTATTCGTCGGTCGGAAGCAACAGCACCGTTTTGCAACCGGGGGCCTTCAAGGCCCCGGTGGTGGCATAGGCGTGGTCCATGAAAACGGGCACATAGTAGGTGTAATCCTTGAGGGGCCGGCGCGGTTTGCTTGGATCCTTTCCGGTCAGGGGCGGGGGCGGAGAGTTGCTCCCCACCGGAGCCGCTCCCGCAAGGGCGGCAGCGGCTCCCGCTCCAAGGGGAGAAAATCGAATGGGATCGGTTCGACCCCAAAACCCTTCAGCCGGCGGGCAAGGTTGAGGGTAACATGCCTGTCCGTTGTGTTATAGGGTCTGCCGAGCAGGACTGCCCCTCGTTTTTGGTCTTTTTTCAGCCGGTTTAAAAGCCTATTTTTTCTGCACGACACCGTGTTCTGAAAGAATCCTGAACCGGGTGTCGGCAGGCTTCGCCACGGAATCGCGCAGGAGCCGTTCACGAATGGAAAAAGCATCTTCCTCCGCAGCCGGGTTGAGTCCTTGCCCTTCAAACCGGCCGCAAATGCCTCCGAAATAGACCGGTCGCCTGCGGTCGGGAGGTAGGCCGCGGCGATGAGGGCGTAGGCCGAATCAACAACAGCGGCCTTGGTGCTGACCGAGCCCACATCGATGCCCAGCACATACGTGTTTTCAAAAGTGCACGCCGCGGCAGGCCGCGGCGCAGCTGCAATCGATTTTTGGGCCAACGGTTCAAGACCTGAACCATCTTCACCGTCGGCCGGCCGGCGGGAAAGCGCATCGATCATGGCCATTATCGCCAGCAGCGCGCTCAATGGTCTTTCGCCGGCGATCAGAGCGGCACCCAGCGCACCCAGCGCCTCAAAATGCTCGGGGACGATCAATCCGTCCGCATCCAGGTTTAAGAGGTCCCTGAAAGCTCGGACCTCCCCGTTGTTTGCTGCGACGCCGCCCTGAAACAGGACCGGGGCCGAAGGGGTGCGGCACCGGCAAAGGGTTGCGAGGTAATTGCGCGCCAGCGCATAGCAACGGCCGGCAGCGATCTCATCGGCGGGGACGGCCTTCTGCTGGAGATGGATCATGTCCGATTTGGCAAAAACAGAATATCGACCCGCACCCTGTGCGATACGGCCGGATGAATCGAGCACCAAGCCCTTCAGGCTGATGAAGCCTGTGTCCAGGCCGAGACGATATGCCGGGGTTGATGCGCTCGTCAGATGGATTTAAATCGGCGGCAAGAAGTTGACAGGACTATGTCGATTTGTCCATTGGGACAGGCGTTAAGGCAGATGCCGTGCTGTTCCATCCGGCCATCAGTTCCTCGATGTGTCGGTCCTTCTCGGCCCACAGTTCGTTCAGCCATTGTTGAAACTGCGCGCGGAAGCCTGCGTCGCTCAGCAGGTCTCCCATCAGATCAGGCTCTATCGATAGGGAGCGCACCCGGACCTTGATCTCCTCGATATTGCCGCACAGGAGCGCCCAGAAACCCTTCACCCCGCCCGGATAGACGATGGTGACGTCCAAAACCCGATGAATTTGCTCGCCCATGGCGTGCAGCACCGCCGCGATCCCGCCGGCCTTTGGTCTGAGAAGATGGGTGTAAGGGGATTGCTGCTGCCGGTGCTTCTGGATGCTGAAGCGTGTCCCTTCGACAAAATTCATGATGGAAATCGGTATCTGCTGAAATTTTTTGCATGCCCGGCGTGTAATCTCGAGATCTTTACCGCGCAGGTGAGGCTTGCGCTGGAGTTTGGCTTTCGAATAGCGCTTGATGAAAGGGAAATCCAACGCCCACCAAGCTTGACCCAGCACCGGCAGCCAAAAAAGCTCCTTTTTTATAAAGAATTTCAGGAAGGGGATCTTACGATAAAAAATCCGCTGCAACACGACAATGTCAGCCCAGGACTGGTGGTTGGATAGAACCAGGTACCACTGAGACGGTTCCAGGTGCTCGGTCCCCTTCACGTCCCAGCGAGTGGAACTGATCATTTTCTGCGTCAGGTTGTTGCCCCAAATCCAGGTCTCGGCGATGGCATTCAGCACTCGGCTGCAGCCCTTGCGCCATCCGGGAATAGGAACCAGCGCCTTGACCGCCGCCAGAATAAACAGCGCTGTGCACCAAAAAACAGTGTTCACCGCAAAAAGTAAAAAAGAAACGATTCCCCGGATGGGCCCCGGCAGGGCTTTGAGCATGCTCTCTCCTCATCGGCTGCGCTTTACCCCCGAGTGCTTTGACAGCCGGGGATTTGGCATCATGCCGTTTATTTAGTAATGGCAGCAACGCAATTTGGTATTATATAAATTTATGCCGCCGGCTTCAACGCCTTTTGTTTCATACGCCCTTACCCGGCTGATCGGCTTTCTAATCGTGCTTGCCAAGCCTTCCGTGGTAGTTTAGGTTTCAAATGAAATTAATGGTGTTGGAGGCTCACCGGTGACCCTGGAACAATCCACGCGCGCACGCAAGACCCTCGGCAAGATCGGTGCCCTGATCTTTGTTGTTTTTTTCGCCTCCGTGCTGGACAGCTGCATCGCCCGCTTTCGGGAGCCGCTCTTCAACGTGCATCTGCTGCCGGACGCAAGCGAGCTGGTCGAAGGGCAGGTGGACCATGATCTGAAAGAGCTCTCTCTGCTGCGCGTCGAGACCTCGGATGAAAGCGTTCAGCTGAAAATCGACCGGTTTCAGCCAGGCTACTGGCTCGGCGGCAACATGTGGATCGGCTCCATCCGCGCAGCGGCGGATGCCGCCGCCGGCACCTACGACCTGCGGGTGTTCGCTGTCAACAAACCGCCCGAAACACCGGTAGCGGCCTTCCGAGCGCATGTTTACCCGGACTACGCGGCCCTGCGCAAAAGCTTTCTCTCCGTCATACGGCGCACCTTCGACGTCACACCTGGAACGGTGGCCCTGGCCTGCATTCCGGTGCTGGGGGTGGTCCTGGGTCTGATCTACCTGCTCGGCCGAAGAGTGGAGCTATTGCTGGCGGGCCAGGGGCGGGCCGAGGTGTTTATGGTCAAAGCGGCTACCGGCGGGGTCGAAGTTTATTTCGGGCTGGGCAAGCGCCACGGAGTCAAAACGGGCATGACTGTGCAGATCTGGACTGAGAACGGGCAGCCGATTTGCGATGCGGTGGTTCAGCAGGTGGATGGAGACAACGCCAAGGCCCTAGCGGATAAGCGGGCTGAAAAGCTACCGCACGGTGCGGTAGTTGTGCTTGCGAACGGCGCTGAACACGATTGATCAGGAGATGTCCATGGGATATCTTACAATAATCATAATGGTTTTTGGATCGATTGTCATCGGGCTGGTTATCGGCAGCCGACTTCGAAACAGACGCAAACCATAGCATTTCCACACAATTTCTTCCAGACAAGGTGCAGGCATGAAACTGTTCGCCACGACTGATTCCTGCCGCCTGCTGGCCGACCCGGAAGGCCCTGCCGCCAGACGCTTTCGTCACTACAACGCATTCCTGAATCACAACCACCGGGCGCTGCGCCTTCTCGCCGAATTGGAGCTTCTGGACCGGGGGGCCGGGTTTGCAACGCTTGCCTCGATCAAGCGCCGGACGGGGGCGCTTCTGGAAGAGGTGCGCGGCCTCGTTGCGGCTTTGAGCGCACTGGCCGGCAATCGCTACCATGAGCTTCTCCCGGTCTTCGAAAAGGTAGCTGAGGAGCTTGCCCCGTGGATCGATCAACAGCGCTCAGGCATCGAGGGGCCGCTCACCCTGCCGTTTGGGAAGTTAGGACGTGAGCACATCCCTTTATCCGGGGCCAAAGCGGTCAATCTGGCGCGAATCAAAAACGAACTCGGACTTGCGGCACCCGACGGATTCTCCGTGACGACCGCGGCCTTCGACCTGTTTTTACGCGAGAATCGGCTGCTCGAGCCCATCGATGCCATGCTGGCCGCATTCGATCCGGATGCCGAAGAGACCGATGCGTCCTGCCACCGCATCCGGGAAACCATTTGCGCGGCCCCGCTGCCGCAGTCGTTGGCCGCAGCCATCGACCGGGAGGTCCGCGCTCTTGCCGCCCGCCACGGGAGCCGGCCTCAGCTGGCCGTGCGCAGCAGC
>JBGSTS010000248.1:0-20777 GCA_041736435.1 Desulfobacterales bacterium
CGCGCGGGGGTGGGCGCCGTCATGGGCGCCAAGCACCTCAAGGCCGTGGTAGTGCGGGGCGAGGGTGAGGTCACGCTGGCCGACCCGGCCGCGTTCAAGGCCGCCAACACCCGAATCCGCGATGCGTTCAAGGCCAAGACCAAGGACAACCCGCCGGCCCTGAGGACGCACGGCACAGCCATCACCGTGGTCGGAACCCAGTCCCACGGAGTGTTCCCCACGCGCAACTTCCAGCAGGGCACCTTCGAGGGCTGGGAGTCCATCTACGGCGAAACTCTCACGCGCAAATACCTCGTGCGGGCCAAACCCTGCTTCAGCTGCCCGATCGCCTGCGGCCGCGTGACCCGCATCCCGGACGGGCCTTTCGCCGGGGAGGGAGAAGGCCCGGAATATGAGACGGTGTACGCTTTGGGGTCGGACTGCGGAGTGGATGACCTCGCGGCCCTGACCAAGGCGAACTACGAGTGCAACGAACTCGGCCTGGACACCATCAGCATGGGCTCCACCATCGCCTGCGCGATGGAGCTCTACGAAAAGGGCATTTTGAAAGAATCCGAGACCGGTATGCCGATCCGCTGGGGCGACGGCGAAGCGCTGGTCAACCTGGTGCGCTTGACCGGGCGGCGCGAGGGCTTCGGGGAGATTCTGGCCGAGGGCAGCCTGAGGCTGGCCAGCCGGTATGGACGGCCGGAGCTCGCCATGGTCGCCAAGGGACTGGATTTCGCCGGCTATGACCCGCGCGGGGAACAGGGGATGGGGCTGGCTTACGCCACGTCGCCGATCGGAGGCTCCCACATGCGCGGGGACCCGGCCTACTTCGAACTGCTCGGAGTGCCCACCAGCGTGGATCCCCACACCTGGGCCGATAAGCCGCCGCTGGTGGCCAAGTGGCAGGATCTGTTCTGCGTGATCGACGCGGCCGGCCTGTGCGTCTTTTTCAGCGTCCGCTACCTGGTCGAGCAGAACCTGATGGTGAAGCCACTGGGGATCACCGAGCTCCTCAACGCGGCCACCGGCGCCGGGTACACCCCCGCGGAGGTCGAGCGAGCCGGCGAGCGCATCTTCAACGCCGAGAGGCTCTATCTGTTAGCGGCCGGATTCACCCGCCGGGACGACCGCCTGCCGCCGCGCATCGTGGCCGAGCCCATGCCCAGCGGGCCGGCAAAAGGCATGGTCTGCAAACTGGAAGAGATGATAGCCCCCTACTACCAGCTGCGGGGCTGGAGCGCAGAGGGGATCCCCGGCGAAGGCAAACTGAAGGAATTAGACCTGCTGTAAATAGTTCAACGCGGAAGGATCACAGCCAACCGAATGAAGGTGCGGGTCAACACCTTTGCCAATTTGCGCGACTATGCCCCAGGCGGCCGGGAGCCCGTCGGTCTGTCCCTGCCCAGTGGGGCCGCGGTCGCCGACCTCCTGGCCGCTCTGCGGATCCCGCCGACGGTCCAGGCGGTGATGCTCGTCAACGGACGCCGGGCGGACGCCGCAACCCCGCTGCACGATGGCGACGACGTCACCCTCTTTCCGCCCATGGAAGGCGGCTGAGCGAACTGTCAGCTCGAACGTTTGAGGTGCATGATTCGCCGAGCCTCGTTGGGGTCGGCCACCGGGCGGCCGAATTCGGCTGCCATCTTGACCATCCGCTCGACGAAGCGCTCGTTCGGTGCCAGCTCTCCCTTGCGGAAGTAGATGTTGTCCTCCACGCCGATGCGCACATGCCCGCCCATCAGGATGGCGTGGGTGTTCACCACCAGCTGGGCCGATCCGATCCCGGCCACGGTCCAGGTGGAGCCCGGCGGAATGCTGTTTTTGAGGTGCACCAGGTTTTCGATGGTGGCCGGGATGGCCCCCCTCAGGCCCATCACGAAATCAAAGTGCAGGGGGGGCTCCGCCAGCCCCTTCTCCGCGAGCTCGACCGCGTTGCGAACCATGCTGACGTCGAAGATCTCCATCTCCGGCTTGATGCCGTGGGTTTTCATGTCGCGGGCGAGGCGCTCGATGAGCTCCGGGCTGTTGGCATAAACGGAGTCCGGGAAGTTCACCGAGCCGGTGGTGAGGCTTGCCATCTCCGGTGCGAGCGTCAGGCGGTCGCTTCGCTGCTCGTAGGCCATACCCGCCCGCCCGCCGGTGGAAATCTGGACGATGAGCTTCGTACGCTCCCTCAGGCCGCGGTAGATCTCCGCGAAGATCTTGAACTCCGTCGACGGCGACTCATCCAGCGGGTTGCGAGCGTGCACGTGGATGACGGCCGCCCCGGCCTGCTCGCAGCGCACGCCGGCCTCGATGATTTCAGTCGGGGTGATGGGGACATAGGGGGTTTTTTTCTTTGTGGGCAGAGACCCGGTGACGGCCGCGGTGATAATGAGTTTTTCCATGTCGCACCTTTCCTTTTCAAGATCGCGCCGGACTATACGCCAACGCCCGCGACATAGTCAATTCGATCGGCCCGACCGTTGACAGCTACTGCGAATTGGGCAATAACTTCCTGCAGGATTTCAAGCGAAAAAAGCGATCTGCTTTCCCTCGGGATAGACCGCTGATGGTCGGCGGCCCAAAAACCCCTAACCTTTGAAAGGAGGCTGCTCATGAAATTGAAATGTAAAATTGCTGCTCTGACGGTTGCCGTGCTGCTGATCTGCGGCAGCGCCTATGCCCAGAACACCGTCAAGGTGGGTGTGGTCGGACCCCGCACCGGACCTGCCGCCGCCACGGGTGCGGCGTTTGACGAGGGCATCAAGCTCGCCGTGGAATACGTCAATTCCAAGGGCGGGGTCATGGGCAAGAAACTGGAAGTCGTCTTCGAGGACACGGCCGGCGCCCCGGACAAGGCCGCCTCGGGCTTCGAGCGCCTGGTCACCCGCGACAAGGTCGTCATGGTGCTGGGGGAGAGCCACTCCTCTTCCGCCTTAGCGCAGATCGAAGTGGCCAACCGACTGAAGATCCCCTTCGTCGTGGTGGAGGCCTGGGCGGATGAAATCACCGCCAAGAACTACCGCTACGTCTTCCGCGCCGGCCCCTCGAACTCCGGGGTGGTCAACGAAACCATCGCCAAGTGGGTTCAGGCCGAAAAGTTCAAGCGCGCGTACGTCATCGCCGAGAACACCGACTGGGGCATCGGCATCGGCAAACTGACCGAAAACGCGCTCGCCAAGGCCGGAATCGCCTATGAGTCGATGATCACCGAGCGCAGCAGCCAGGATCATTACGTCGAACTCTCCAAGATCAAGGCATTCAAGCCGGACGTCGTCCTGGCCTATATTTACGGGGTGGGGCTGCACTATTTCGTGGCCCAGGCCGGCGAGACCGGAGTAAGCCCCAAGGCGGTCATCCTAGACGGTGCCGGCCCCCCCAGCCTCTGGCCGGACTTCTGGAAGAACGTGGGCGACTACGGCAACCTGGCATGCTTCGTCTCCTCGATGCACGAGAAGGTGGAGCTGACCGACCTCGCCACGTACTTCCGCGAGGCCTACACCAAGGCCTTCGGCAAGGCGCCCACGGACTACAAATCCCGCTCCATCTTTGACGGCGTCCTGATCGCCGCCGATGCCATCAACCGGGCCAAGGCCACCGATGCCGAAAAGCTGGTGGATGCGTTGGAGAAAACCAACTTGAAGACCACCCGGGGTACCGCCAAGTTCGGCATGACCAAGGGCGGAGCGGAATACCACCAGTGGATGCCGCCCATGCTGGTCATTCAATGGCAGGACAAGAAGCAGGTGGTTCTCTACCCGCCGGAAGCCGCAACCGGCAATTTAAAACGATAGCAGGATGTAGAAAAACGGCGTCTCAGGCTGCGATCCTGCGTTGTACGGCTCTTGTAAATGCTCACATATTTTGAATATGCTGCGCTCTCCAAATCGCCGTACGCCTTGGCTGACAGCTTGATCCTTGTTTTTCAACAACCTGCTAAAAATCCTCCTGCCGGAGGATTTTTATACAGTTTTTTTATCAAACAACCCGGGCGAGGGAAGACCATCCCCCGCCCGGCCGTTGTTTGCGGAATCCGATCGAGGACCCGTTTGGCCAAAGCGGCCGGACCGTTTTCCCCGGAACGCTCTAAAAACATCAACCTGGTTTTTTTTCGCGGCCGCCAGGCCGCGAAAAAAAGGAGCGCAGCGTGCTTGCCATATCCATCATGAACGGCCTGGTGATGGGCGTTATCTACGCCTTGGCCGCCATCGGCGTCTCCCTGGTGGTCGGCATCATGAACGTGATCAATTTCGCCCATGGGGAGTTGTACATCCTGGCCGGCTATTTCAGCTACCTCTTTGCATCCGCCATGGGCTTGAATTTTGTCGCGGCCATGCTGCTCTCCATCGCGCTGGTCTTTGTGCTGGGAATCCTGATCGAGATCACGCTCATCCGGCCGACCTACGGCAACGACATGTACTCCCTCATCCTGACCTTCATCCTCTCGATTGTCCTGCAGAATGCCTATCTGCTGATTTTCGGCCCCTACCCCAACAAGCCTCCCTTGTGGGTGAAGGGAGCCACCGACGTCTTCGGCCTCTTTTTTTACGGCAACCAGCGGTTGGCGGCCCTGCTGGCCGGCGCCGCCGTGATCGCCGCCGTCTTTCTAATGATCAAGAAAACCTGGTTCGGACGCATCATCCGCGCCACCAGCCAGGATCGCGAGATGGCCGAGCTGAACGGGGTCGACACCACCCGGCTCAACATGTTGAGCTTCGGCCTGGGCTGTGCCCTGGCGGCGGCGGCCGGCGTCATTTTGAGCCCGGTGTTTCCGGTCACCCCCAACGCCGGCGTGGCGATTGCCCTGACGGCCTTCGTGGTCGTCGTCCTGGGAGGCATGGGCTCCATGTGGGGCTGCGTCGTGGGCGGCCTGCTGCTGGGACTGGTGGAGAACTTGGGGGCGGCTTTCATCTCCTCAGGGTACAAAAACGTTTTCGGATTCATCATCCTGATCCTGGTGCTGCTGGCCCGACCGGCGGGTCTGTTCGGGCGCGCTAAAATTTAAGAGTAAAGGAAGGATAATGACCAGGAAAAAACTGGCTGCGACGGCGGTGATCACCATAGCGGGCATGTGCGTGCTGCCGCTGGGGTTGGGCATCTACCCGCAGCATGTTCTGATCACAAGCCTGTTTTACGTGATGATGGCCGCCAGCTGGAATCTGCTCGCCGGTTACACCGGGCAAGTCTCCTTCGGCCACGCGGCCATGGCCGGCATCGGCGCCTACACCTCCGGCATCCTGGCGGCCAAGCTGGGAATCAACCCCTGGATCGGGGTCTGCTTCGGGACCCTCCTGGCCGCGCTTCTCGGCCTCGGGCTGGGATCCCTGTGCCTCAAGATGGGCGGGATCTACCTTTCCCTCACCACCCTGGCCTTTTCGCAGATCCTGCAGATCGTCATCGTTAACGAGTACGATGTCACCCGCGGGACCATGGGGCTGCAGGTGCCGGGGCTGATGGGCGACTATTCGAAGCTTCACTATTACTACATCATGCTGGCGGCGGCAGCGGTGATTTTGGTCATTCTCTACCGCATGATCCACTCCAACCTGGGGATGAATTTCCGCGCGGTCCAGAACGACGAGACGGCCGCCGCCGCGGTCGGCGTCAAGGTGCTGCAAATGCGCGTGCTGGCATTTACCGTGGCCAGCGCGATGGCGGGTTTCGCCGGGGCCCTCTACGGGCACTACCTGCTGTTGATCACCCCCGAAATTCCATCGCTGGACTTGCAGTTCTATGTGCTGGCCATGACGGTCATCGGCGGCATGGGTTCGCTCATCGGCCCGGTCATCGGCGCTTTCACGCTGAACATCCTGGCCGAAAAAATTCGTGATTACGGCGAATATCACGTGCTGGTCTACGGCCTGGTGGCGCTGCTCATGGCGCGCTTCGCCCCCAACGGGCTGATCGGGATCTGGCAAAGGTTCAAGCCGGTCAGGCCGCGGTAAAGGGGGCCGCAGGCTGCCTCGCCGAAAACCTTGATAATTTTTTGCCGCATCGGAAACCCGGGATACGGCAATCACTTCTAAAGATTTGGGGCCAAGACCATGGCGTTATTGGAAGGTCGTAAAATTTGCAAATCCTTCGGCGGGGTCCAGGCGCTCAGCGAGGTGGATTTCGCGGTCGATGCCGGCAGCATCGTCGGCCTGATCGGCCCCAACGGCGCCGGCAAGACCACGCTCTTCAACACGGTGGCAGGCGCGTTCAAACCCACCTCGGGCCGGGTGGTGTTCAATGGAACCGACATCACCGGCCGGCCGGCCAACGCCGTCTGCCGGATGGGGATGGCCCGCACCTTCCAGGTCAGCCGGCCGTTCGGCGCCATGAGCTGCCTGGAGAACGTCATGGTGGCCGCCATCAACCGCCGGCCCGGTGAGCCGCGCGCCTCCATCGAGCGCTTCGCCCTGGAAAAGTTGAGCTTCGTGGGAATCCCCGAATTGGAGGGCGTCGAGGCCCGCCAGCTCAATGTGATCCAGAAAAAACGACTGGAATTGGCGCGGGCGCTGGCCACGGAGCCCCGACTCCTGCTGCTCGACGAGGTCATGGGCGGGCTCAACACCCAGGAGATCAACCAGGCCGTGGCATTTATCCGCAGTTTGAGAGACAAACTGGGGCTCACCGTGCTGTGGATCGAGCACGTCATGGGCGCCGTCATGCAGGCCGCCGAACGGATCATCGTGCTCGACCAGGGGCGGGTCCTGATGGCGGGAGCCCCGCAGGACGTGGTCGCGGACGAGCGGGTGATTCAGGCCTACCTGGGAGAGTAAAGATGGCTGCACTGCTGGATGTGTCGCATGTGGATGTGGTTCGGGGTGAAACCCAGGTGCTGTGGGACATCTCCCTGACGGTCGAAAAGGGGGCGCGTGTCGCCATTCTGGGCAGCAACGGCGCCGGTAAAACCTCTTTTCTGGCCGCCCTCACCGGTGCGATCCCCCCGGCCCGGGGCCAGGTCCGCTATGACGGCCGCTCCCTGGCGGGCATGCGCCCCCATGAAATCACCGGTCTGGGAATCGCCCTGGTGCCCGAGGGCCGCCGGGTCTACAAGGAGATGTCGGTGAAAGAGAACCTCGAGATGGGCGCCTTTCCCAAGAGCGCCCGGGGCCGACTAAAAGAGACGATGGCGCATGTCACCGAGCTCTTCCCGATTCTCGCCGAACGCCAGGGGCAGCCGGCCGGCACTCTGTCCGGCGGCGAACAGCAGATGCTGGCCATCGGCCGGGCGCTCATGAGCCGGCCCCGCCTGCTGCTGGTGGATGAGCTCTCCCTGGGGCTCGCCCCCATGATCACCAAGACCATCTACCGTACGCTCTCTGCGCTCGGTGACGACCTCACGATCCTGCTGGTCGAACAAAACGTCGAGCAGGCGCTGCACTTCTCCCGGCGGGCCCACATCCTCGAAAGCGGCCGCTTGACCCGCACGGGTGACTCCGCCGAGCTCATGGCCGACGCCGGCATCCGCCGGGCCTATCTGGGCCTTTAACGCGGTCAACCCCGCCGGCAAACGAGACGGCAAACGCCGGCTGGAAGGTATCGGGGCCCTCCGGTTTCAGGCCCACGTGAACCTTGTCCGCCCCCGCTCAGTTGAAGTTGAGGATCATGCTCTCATCGGCAGACCAGCGCGTGTGGGGCTGCCCGGTTTCCAGCGCCACAAAACCGGGGACCACGACGCCGTTTTGCAAGCGGGCGTAGTTCACAAAGGTCCGCCCGTCAATGCGGACCTTCATTCCCGATGCCGGCCGCTTGAGCGGAACAACGGCGTTCACGTTCCGGTATTCACCGGCCACATCGGCGATCCCCAGTTTCTGGGCCTGGCCCCCGATGTTCACCTCCAGGTAGTTTCTGGAGTTCTCCGCGATATCGGTCTTGTGTGTTTCGGCAATGATGTTCAGCACTCGGCTCAGTGCATCGTTCATCGTCGGATCTCCATTTGCCCGAACGCCTTGAGAGCGCTGTCGGCAGGGGTGTAACGAGACGTAGCTGCTACTGATGTATAGGTAATTCGGACGCGGGAAAAGTCAATTGAGCCGGGCGACCAACCTGAACCCCAGGCCGGCGCCAGAGTAGTCCGCGGAGAAGCCGAAGCGCCGGCTGCAGCGGGCACTCCAGGCGTCGAGATTCCAGCTGCCGCCACGGATCACACGATCATCGGCGGCGGGGGTGTGACGGTCCCGGCACCATTCCCAGACGTTGCCGCTCATGTCGCAAAGACCAAGACCGTTGGGGGCCTTGCGACCGACGGGTTGGGTGGAGCCCTCGCTGTTTTCGGAATACCAGGCCACGGCCTCCACGTCGTCCCCACCGGCGTACAGCTGCTTTAGGCCGCCGCTGCGGGCCGCATACTCCCACTCTTTTTCGCTCGGGAGATCCAGCACTTGGCCACCGAGGGCCATGGAGTTCAGCCGGCGGATAAAGTCGACTGCATCCGACCAGCTCACCTGCTCCACCGGGTAGTCATCGCCCTTTTGGAAACGCGATGGGTTGCCCGGCATCACCCGCCGCCACTGGCCCTGGGTCACCGGGTAGCGACCGATGCGGAAATCCGCAACCCGCACCTCGCGCACCGGCAGCTCGTTCTCCCACCCATCGCCGAAGAGATCACCCATCTGGTAAACACCCCCCGGGACGAAAACGAATTGCATGCCGGTCACCGGCTCAATGAGCTCCTCACGGGCGGAAGGTTCAGCCGCGTCACCCCTCGCGCACACCGGGCAGGAGCCCTCTGCCGGCAAGCGGCCGCCGCATTCACGGCAAACCAGGCGCACGCCGCATTCCGGACAGACCTTCCAGTTCTCCTTCACCGCCCGGGCACAGGACGGGCACGCCGGCTGGCCCACGGGCGTCTCGCACGCCGGGCAGATCTTCCAGCCGCTGTCGAGCGGCTCGCCGCAGGCAGGGCAGTGCCTGCCCTCGAGAATAGGTTGCGAGTCCATCGGCAAAACCGTTTCCTGAGAAATGTATAGCGGGATCTTATCTGAATCCGTTCCAATTTTCAATTTGATGGCACCGTCGATCAGGGGTAAAATAGAAAATAGGCTAAAACTAGGGAGGACTCGCCATGATCGCCGAGCTGAAGCAGCTCTTCGACGCCCTCGAGATGAAACGCCAGAACCTCTTCAGCCTGATTTACACGCTGAGCGCAGACCAGACCACATTCCGGATCGGCCCCGCGGGATGGTCGATCCTGATGCACCTGGAACATGTGATCATCGCCGAAGAGCTGATCGTGGCCGACATTCGCCGGCTGGACGCAGAGGGAGTCGCGAGCCTGCCGGCCAAATCAGTGGAGTCGTTTCAAATGGTCATGCAGGTGCTCGAGAAGGATATCCCGGTCGGAGTACCGCTGCCGGAGCTCGAACCGACCGGGCAGGTATCTTTAGAGGAGTTGATCATCCGCTGGGAGAAAGCGCGCACGGGGCTAAAACAGATCGCCGAGAGGATCCCCGCGGTACGCCTCAAAACCCCTCTCTCCCGCCACCCCGTTGCCGGTCCCCTGGACGCACGCGAAACGCTGGAGTTCATGCTGGTCCACCTGGACCACCACCGCCGCCACATCCAGCGCATCCGCGATACGTTCGTCCGCAGCTTAGGATAGCCAGGGCCCTTCCGTCATCAATGCATGGATGACGAGAACTTCGTGCGCCGGGTTGCCGCCCTTGCCGATCACGGTCAGGAAACGCTCCGCCAGCGGCGGTCCGGAAAAAACCGAAAGTTCGTGACGCCCGGCGACGAATTGGAACAGCATCGGCTGGAGGGAATCCGTGAATTCGAGAACTCCCTTGGCACGGAATATAGACGGAGGAAATTGCGCCACGGCCTGGAGAAAAACATCGCGAACTAATGGCTGGGGGAAGCGGATGCTTTTCGACCAGACCCCATCCTGCAAGTGGGTTGGGCGTAGGGATGAGCATGGCCGCTCCGGAGTTGAACGGAGCGGGCGATCCTCCGCCTCAAGAATCAGGGCAGGGTTGAGATCCCCGTTCCGGGTCAAAAAGTGAGGCGCTCCCGGGTTGAGCTCTCGCAGCCGCTCTGCGATGGATGCGAGTCGGTCCGGCTCGACCAAGTCTTGCTTGTTAAGCATCAGGACGTCCGCCGCCCGAATCTGGTCCGCCGCGATGGGGTGCTCCGCAAGCGCCTGCTCGACATTCAGGGCGTCCACCACCGTCAGGGTGCAATCAAACCGCACCAGTTCCTCCAGCGCCTGCAGTTCATCCAGCAGATTGAGCGGGTTGGCCACTCCGGTGGTTTCAAGGATGATGGTGTCCGGGGAGAAGGCGTCGAGGATTCCCTGCACCGCCCGCCTCAGGCTGCCCGCCAAGCTGCAGCAGACGCAGCCTTCATCCACTTCGGTCACGGTGTAGTCGAGCAGCTTGCCGTCGAGACCGATCTCGCCGATCTCATTCTGGATCACGGCGACAAACCGGCTGCGCTGGGTCTGGTACTCGATGAAATGCTTGAGAAAACTCGTTTTGCCGGACCCCAGAAAGCCCGTCAGGATGATGAGCGGCGGGCGATTGTCCACGCCCAGAGCCTTCTTGTCGATGCTCTTGGAATTTTTGAGCCGGTGGGCCCGCCACCAGAGCTTCTCCCCATAGCCGCGGGGAGCGGTTTCGGGCCCATCCCTGCACACCGCATCCAGTTGGGCAGCTCCAACCGGCGCGAGCGCCAAGCTCAGTGGATTGAACTCCCCCTCTCCATATCCGACCAAGACCAGCCCGGACCAGAGGTCGGGGGCCGGCTCAATCACACAGCGGCCGGCCGAGTCGTAGACCTGTTGGCTGGCTGAATACCGTTTTTCGATAAAACAGCTCGGGACCTGCTCCAGGTTGAAGGTTACGGATGCGGCCAGCACCTCGAAAAAACCAAGCGTGGTCTCGAACGCCGGAAAGTCCTGGTCGACCCCGCCGGGGAGCACCAGGTCGACCATCGCCCCGTCCTGCGGCAGGCGCACCCCGTCCCTGGCAAGGGTGCGCTGCGCGGATTGAGCTTGCATGGCCAACGCCAACGCAAGATGGTCAGATCGGAGAGAGAGCAGGATGGTGCCGATCCCAAAGAGAGAGATCAAATCCGGATGCTGCAGAAAGTTCCTGATACGGAGATGGTAGTCCTCCTGCTGGACAACAGCGGCAACTTGCAGCGAGAACCGCTCCACGAGCGGCTCCGTCGGGTCGGGGAAGTAGCAAAGCCCGAACCGGGCGGTGAGCCAGCCCGGCGTGGGTTCAATATCCAGGTATAAGATGCCGAACACACCGGCGCGCCCCGCAACCTTGGCCGTCCAGCCCTCCACCTCGGCCACGGACTGCTTCAGCCCCCGCCAGCCGATCACATGCCTGACGGTGGGCTGAAACTGGGTGCGGATCAGCATCGCCCGCATAAGCGCCTGGAGCGCACCACCGGGGTCTTTCCCGAAGTCCCCTTTGAAAAAATGGCTCAGGTCCACGTCCGAGGCCATCGATCGGCACGCCACGTCAGCGCAGCCGCAGACCGGCAATCTTGACGGCCCCCCGGTGGTAGCCGTCCGGGAACAAATTCTCGAGCTCATCGATGTCGATAGTTTGAGCCTCGCAGGTTTCGGTGACCGTGGGGATCTTGCCGGTTTTGAAATATATTTCACGCAGGGTGCGGATGATGGCCCAGTGTTTGGGCTTGAGCTTTCCTCCGGGGACCTTCATTTCATAGGCTCGATGGGCGGCGTAGTGTTCGTCCCACTCGTTGGGGTCCACGAGAAACCCGCGCACATCCACCCGGTACTCCCGCCGGGTTGCCATGGCATGCAAATCCGTGGCGCTGTGCTCCATGTAATCCGCACCAAGGTAGGCCTCTTTGTAGCTGACCCCGGCCAGCCTGCAGGCCCCGCGCATATAGCCCGTCGGGAACAGCCGTTTCAGTTCGCTGCGCTTTAGGTTGTTAGCCCGGCAGGTCTCGAACAGGGTGGGGCATTTCCCCGTTTTCTCAACCTCGGCGCGGATGAAGTGAATGACATCCCAGTGTTCCTTGGTCAAGCCACCCTGAATATCGAGCTCCATTGCGAGACCCTCGGCAAAATCCGGGTCCCATTTCCGGGGCTCCAGCAGAAACCCGTCCGTATCCACCTCAAACTCTTTTCCCTTGCGCTTTAGAACCCGCATGGTCCACCTCCTTTTGTTTTTCCGCCGCGACCCGGCTCGGTCCCACCTGGAAAACAGCCGCAAAACTGCAATGTCTCACAAACGCAGTATCGGCGTTCTATCGCCCTTTTCAATCGAGAAGGCCGCCTCGAAAGGCCTACAGCCGTCCGGAAAGGGTGGGGTTCAAAAAGGGCCGGTCATCTCTTCTCAGCGGATCCATGCGCTTCAGGGTTTACCCAAGGCCTTTTTCGGCCCCATGAACCAGGAGGCGATCGCTGCGAACATCAGGCAGGCCAGCGCCGCGTATTCGATGGCGAAAAACTCAGTGACACCCGGGAGTTTCATCAACTGGCCTGGGTTGAAATAGGCCATGCCGAAATTGCCCAGCAGGGTCTCGAAAAAGCCCTTGATGAGCACATACAAGATCACGACCGAGATCGCCGTCAGCACCGCCCCCTTGATGAGCGGGTGGGTGGTTTCCAGCCAGCTGCGCTTAAAGGGCCAGTAGTTGAAGATGTAGACCATCCAGATCAGCATGATCAGCCACCAGCGGGTGTACATGTAGCCCACGTAAGGGGTGTACATCCGCATCCAGCCCCGCGGGTCCTGGAAGATCCACCAGGTAACGTAAAACACGGCCAGCGACAGCACCAGGGACAATGGCCGGGATCGGCTACGGCCAGCGCTTGACCAGCTTGCGCTCCTCCAAGTAACCTACACCGAAACGCTCCATTCAAGCCTCCTTTCATTACCAGGTTGAGTCCAGTTTGCCCAATGTGATACGTTACTTGAATCTGAGGGAGTCCCGTTTGGCGGAGCGGCGATAATCGTGGCTGGAAGCCACTCCCACAAAAAAACCTGTCCTGTGCACCTTAGACTGCCGCAACATCCTCCGCCCCGCCTCCAGGGCATTCAAAGGGCCTCGTCCAGCCGGGGGTCTGGTCGGTTTCGGGTCAGCTCGCGGTATATCTCTCGCCGTAATTCCTCGCTGCAGTCGCCCTGCAACTCGATCCCCCTGCATTCCGCCTCGACCGCCAGCAGCGCGGGGCTCAACTCGGTGGCCGGAAGGTCGAACTCGCGCAATGTCCCGGCGGAGCCTGGGGAGCGGCCTTCACCCTCACCGGCCAGGTGGTTGATGGCTCGGGCCGCCCGGATCGACAGCTCCTTGAAAAATTCCTTTCGTGAAAGCATGGGAACTATTTCCGCTGAAATGGTGGAATGGTTGGGAAGCCGACAGAATCCTAGTCCTCGAAAAACTCTATTGATTAAAAATAGTTAGCAATAGTGATGCCAGTTTCAAGTTCAACAAAGCTTGCTGTAATAATATGATTTTATGCATTTAATTTTATCTTTGGAGAAATTGTCGGCGCTTACAAAAGCTGAATGGGAACCAAATGCAGCTGTTGGAGAGATGAAATGGTTCAGATCGTTCCTGAAATAGCCTGGAGGGGTGTTTTTGATCCGGTGGGGCAGGGAGGGCTATTGAAAACCGGGCATGCGAAACTGGGCCTGCTTCAGCGTCCTATTGCGGAAAGCCTTTATCACTTCCTCAATATCTCCGGTGATCCCGCAGACCAGCTCGATGTCGGCCTGCTTCAGCAGGTTGTAGAACGCCTCGCTCACTGCACCGCAGATAATAAGGCCGATCCGCAGCTTTTTGAATTCGGCCACCCGCTCGAAAATTGAGGATCCTATGACGTTCACCGTGGTGTGATCCGCTGTCGGGTTGGATCCCGACTCCAGCAGGCAGAGCTTAGTGCAGTTGTCAAGAACGGGGGAAACCCTTCCCGTGAAAACCGGCACGGCGATGAGGCGGCTTCCGAAAAAACGGCTGGTGGATGGGAGGGGAAGCTGGCTCTGGGATTGAAGCAAACGGGAATAGGATTTCGGGCAGAATATACAGGCGTGCGTCGCCATAATGCCAAGACACCACCAATGGGACTGTTTTCAGAAAAAAGCCCGAAAAGGATTCAGCAACAATCGTGCCCAGAACAGAAAGATAGGATGGAACCGAAAAGAATTTATATGTATTTTAGATAGATAACGAGAAAGGGCCCGCTGTAAAACGATCCGTTGAAACAACCCTTCAGGCATTTAAATATTGACTTAACGTCATAGTGGGAACAAACTGCACCCACAGCATCCGGGCGGAAACGGCTTAGCCCGATCATCAGCCGCAAACCATGACGGAAAACTCAGCAATCCCCCCGCAGCTTCACCATGAGCTCATCCTGGACAGCTTGGCGGAAGGGGTGTTCACGGTCGACCTGAACTGGCGCATCACCTCCTTCAACCGGGCCGCTGAAACCATCACCGGCATCAGCCGAGCGGATGCCATCGGCCGGCAATGCTTCGAGGTCCTCCGGGCCGATGTGTGCGAAACCGGCTGCACGCTGCGCCGGACAATGGAGACCCAGAGCTCCTTGTCGAACATAGCGGTTTACATCTACCGCGCCGACAAGCATCGAATCCCCATCAGTATCAGCACCGCCCTGCTGCGGGATGAAAACGGCCGGGTGGTCGGCGGGGTGGAGACCTTTCAAGACATCTCCGCGATCCGGGAACTTCAAAAGGCGCTGCGCCGCCAGCACTCCTTCGAGGACATCGTCAGCAAAAGCCCTCGGATGTTTCAAATTTTCAGCCTCCTGACGCAAGTGGCCGAAAGCGGCAGCACGGTGTTGATCGAGGGCGCCAGCGGCACCGGCAAGGAGTTGATCGCGCGAGCCATCCACCACCACAGCCCGAACTGCAAGGGGCCGTTCGTTGCGGTCAACTGCGGGGCGCTGCCCGACACGCTGATCGAATCCGAGCTTTTCGGATACAAGGCCGGGGCCTTCACCGATGCCCGCCAGGACAAGCCCGGGCGGTTTGCCCTGGCCCAGAACGGCACGATTTTCCTGGACGAGATCGGCGATATCTCCCCTGCCGTCCAGGTGCGGCTGCTGCGCGTGCTCCAGCAGAAAGTGTATGAGCCGCTCGGCTCGGGCAGACCCGTCGCCACCAATGCACGGGTCATCGCCGCCACCCACCGCAACCTCAGCCGGCTGGTCCGAGAGGAAAAGTTCCGGGAGGACCTCTATTTCCGGATCAACGTGTTCAAGATCGCCCTGCCGACGCTTTCCGAACGCAGGGAGGATATCCCGCTGCTGGTGGATTGCTTTATCGAGCGGTTCAACCACCAGAGGGGGCGGGGGGTGGCGGGGGTGTCGCGGGAGGCGATGTCCGCCCTGATGCTGCATGACTGGCCGGGAAACGTGCGTGAGCTCGAGAACGCCATCGAGCACGCCTTCGTTCTCTGCCGGGAGGAGATCATCCGGCTCGAGGACCTGCCGGAGCACCTGCACCCGGTCGAAAACGCCGCAGCCGCCTCCAACGGCATGACCCTGCAGGAGATCGAAAAGGCGGTCATCCGGCAGGCGCTTCAGCGCCATGACGGCAAAAAGCTGGCCACCGCCCGCGAGCTCGGCATCGACAAGAACACGCTGCGGCGCAAGATGATCCGCCTGGGAATCAGATCGGATGGTCGAAAGTCACGCTGACCTTTTCGGCTCCGCCGAGCTCGATGGCCAGCGCTTCGACCCTTTCGACGATCTTGTTTTTCTCCAGCAGCAGGGTGTGGATGGAGAGACCCGTGGTGATCTGCACCGTGGCCTCTCCGTTCTCGGCCGTGACGTGGATGCTTGGAAATTCGTCGATCAGAACCGATTCGACCTGTGCGGCCAGGACCCGGTCGGCCAATCGCTTTTTGCACTCGGGCGTCGCCTGGAAAGAGGGCCGCTCCACGGTGGCGGCAATGAGGAGGGCCGCGTCCTCAACCGTGAGCGTGCCAAGGTGCAGAAGCATGTCGTAGAGCGTCGGGTCGGCGGTGTCCATGCCGTAGAGGCTGAGCCCCCACTTGCGCCGCTCCTCATCATCCTTTTTCAGAGTGCTCTCCGCCTTCTGCGCCGTGACGCCCTCGCGTTTCATCTCCTCCCGCACCCGCGCCTCCAGGTCCGCGAAAATCCGGACTTTGAGGGCGCAGGAGATCCCCTGGAGGAAAAAATGCCCGGCAAACCCGTGGTAGACGACGTTGTCCCACTGCACCTCCCTCAGTAGCGCCGTGCGGATGAAGGCGACGTATTTCTTCTGATCGCGGCCGAGCCGGTCGAGCAGGGAGGGGGCATCGTGGATGGCCCGCCGCAGCTTGAGTTCGGGAGTATCAAACAGCTGCGAGGCCTCCAAAAGGACCTCGCGTGAAATGCAGCGATAACCGAGAAGCGCGGCGGTTCTCTCGGCCACCTCGCGGCCGCGGCTGAAGGAACCTCTGGAGATCGCAATGATGGGCATGGGGTCCTGCCTTTTTCGGAACGGTCCAGGATAATTCGGCGAAGTGTTGCGGTTCCTGCGGCCGTCTGCAGCAAGGGCCGCCCGACGGGCGGATGCCGGAGCATACCGACCGGGATTGCACCGGATCCGACTTTCGGATTCATACCATTGGAGGCTGAAATTGCCAACCCCTTTTCTGGCGGGGCGAAGAGAATTATGCGGAAACCGCCGCGGTAGGGGGGGGCGAGCTGCTGCGAGGAATCATGATCCGGAAAAGACTCCCGTGCCCCTGGGTGGAGCGGACCTCGATTTTTCCTCCGTGCTGCTCGACGATCTTTTGCGTCACGAACAACCCCAAGCCGGTGCCATGGGCTCCCTTGGAGGAAAAAAACAGATCGAAGAGTTTCTGCTTGGTCTCGGCGTCCATACCGATGCCGTCGTCGAGGATTTCGAAAACGACCGCTTTGGCCTCGCCGCGCACGCGGAAGGTGATGCCATGCCGGGGCTTGCTCTCGTCCCGACAGCAGGCATCCAGGGCATTCTCCAAAACATTGGCCAGAGCGGCCTGCAGGTAGGATGGGTCCACGTCGAACTCACCGACGGCGGGCCCCACCTCGCAGACAAAACCGATGCCCTGCCCGCGGATCTTGGCTTCGAACCGGCCGGCCAGCTCCCGTGCGAACTCCGCCGTCTGGACCCGTTCCGTTTTAAGCTCACGCTCCTTGGCGGCGTAAAGAATGTCGAGCATCATCTTGCGCACGCGTTCGATCGTGAGCTTGACCGTCTGCCAGCCGTCCGTGATCTTCACGGGGTCGTTCTTGGAAAAGCCGGACTCCACGAGGTAGATGGCGCCGTCGAGGCCGGTCAGCAACCCCTTGATGCCGTGGGATATCGAGCCGATCATGAGCCCCAGCGATGAGAGGCGGCTCTGGAGCTCCGACTTTTCGCGGATGAGCTGCTCCAGGTGCTCCGTGTACTCCTTGAGCTTCTGCCGCGTGAGGATCCGTTCCTGAGCTCGTTTGAGGGCGATTTCAAGCACATCGATGTTGATCGGTTTGGTGATGAAATCCGTGGCCTCGTGCTTGAGGCTGCGGATGGCCAGGTCCAAGTCCCCGTGGCCGGTGATCATGACCACCTCGGTGTCCGGGGCCTCGCGCTTGAGCTTCTGCAAAAGCTCGATCCCGTCCATTCCCGGCATTTTGATGTCGGTCACGACGATCGGCGTGCGGGTCTCGCGGAACAGCCGCAGGGCCTCGTCGCCATCGGCCGCCGCCAACACCTCGTGCCCCATGTCCGTGAGGGCCAGGGAGAGAACGTCGCGGATGTCCGGTTCGTCATCGACGATGAGGATCGTTTGTTTCATTATCCTTATCTGCAGCGGGAAACTCCAGGATGAACCAGGCCCCGCGGCCGGGGCCGGGATCGACCCGGATGGTCCCCCCGCACTCCTGGATGATCCCGTAGCTGATGGAAAGCCCCAAGCCTGTCCCCTTGCCGACCTCTTTGGTGGTGAAGAAGAGCTCGAAGACCTTTTCGGCCAGCGCCGGCGGAATGCCCTTGCCCGTGTCCCGCACCTCGCAGACCACGGTTCCGTCCCGTCGGGCGGTTTTGAGCGTGATGAGCCTGTCCCCGGCAGCGGGCGCTCGGCCGGCCCATTTCTCTTCGATCGCGTCGCGCGCATTGATCAGCAGGTTGATGAAGACCTGCTCCAGCCGGCCGGCGTCGGCCATGATCCGCGGAAGGTCCGAGTCCAACTCCCATTTGACCTCGATGTCCCGCAGCCGCAGCTGCTGGCTGAAGATCTCGAAAGACCGTCCCAGTATTTCGTTCAGCTGCACCTTCTCCAACCGCAGGTCGCTCTTGCGGGCGAACTGGCGCATGTGGTCGATGATGCGGGTGGCGCGGTCCACGTTGCCGTCAATTTTTTTCAGCATCACGCCGAGGGTGTCGTCCTGGAGGGGCTCGCCTTTTTCCATCTTCTTGATGAAGAAGCTGCTGGCCATCTTGATGACCGACAAGGGCTGGTTCAGCTCATGGGCCACCCCGGTGGCCATCTCGCCCATGGTCGCCATCTTGCCCGCCTGGATCAGCTTGCGTTCGGCCTCCAGGCGCTGAGTGATGTCGCTGGTGGTCACCAGGAGCACTTCCCGGCCGGGGTATTCGGAGGGCGAGACCCGGATGTTGACGAAAATGTTCCCTCCGGCCTTGGTCCGATGGCGGACCTGGTTCAGGACATCGACCTGGAGCATTTGCTGGGCGTACGCGTCGGTCACCTCCTCCGCGAACAGCGCCAAAAACGAACGGCCGATGAGCTCCTCAGGGCCGTACCCGTAAACCGTCTGAACGCTCCGGTTGTAGTCGATGATGTCCAGCGTCCGGGCATCCAGCACGAAGACCGGGTTGGGGATGTGGTTGAAGATCTGGTGGTATTTGCGCTCGGATTTGGCCAGCTGCTCCTCGAGCAGCTTGCGCGCGGTGATGTCCAGGCTCATCTCCATCGCCGCGACGATCTCGCCTCGGGCATTGCGAATCGGTGATGTACGGAAGATCCAGTGGGCCTCGGAGCCGTCCTTGTTCAAGCCGGACTCCTCCCCCTGGTGGGGTCGCCCGTCTTCGAAGGTCCTTACCACCTGGCAGTGCGGGCACTTCGCATCGAGTCCCTTGTAGGCCCGGTAACAGTGGTCTCCCGGCTGGGGGGCGAAGCGCTCGGCGAACTCGCGGTTGAAACGCAGCAACCGGAAATCACGGTCCTGGACCGTGATCAGGCAGGGGACGTGGTCGAACAGGTTCATGTACTCGTCGCGCTGCTCGTTGAGTTCGGCCTGCTTGTGCGCGATCTCGCGGCTCATGCTGTTGATGGCAAGTGCCAGCTGGCCCATCTCGTCCCGGCGGTCGAAGGGCACGATCTCCGGGTAGACGCCGCGGGCGATCTGCTGGGTGCCCTCGATCAGCTTCTGCACGGGGCGGTTCACAAAGCTCAGCATGAGCACGCCGACGATGCCCGAGGTGAGGACAAACACCAGCCCGGCCAGTCCGATCATCCCCTTTTTGGCAAGCTGCAGTTCGCGGTCGGTGTCCTGCAGCGTGACCACCACGTCCAGGGCCCCGAGGATCTTCTTGTCCTCCGGGTGGACGTGGCAGCTTCCGGTGCATCCCGGCTCGTTGTAAATAGGGCTGATGATGCCGAGCAGACGGTGGCCGCTTTTCGATTTCAGGACCCGGGTGCGGGCCGAGAGATCCAGATCGACCAGCGGGGGCTCGGTCCGGTGGCAAATGTCGCAGGCTTCGGCCTTGATGTTGGTCAGGGTATCGACCTCGTCGCTGCGGTTGGAAAATTTGATCTGGCCCTCTTTGTTGTATATGCGGATGTTCGAGATGTCCTTCTGCAGGCCGATGTTGGTGATGATCTGGTTGATGTCGTCGCGCGAGTTCAACATCATGGCGTAGTGGGTTCCCAGCCGGATCGTGTTCGTGAGCCGGTCGGTGCCGGCCACCACGTTTTCCATGAGCTTGCGCTCCTGGTAGTCCACGTTGAAATAGGCCCAGGTGCTGATGGAGACGAGCAGGGTAAAGCCCACTGCCAGGATAAGCCGAAACACCAGGCGGTGGCGCAGATGGATAAGGCGCTGAATCAAGGTGGGTGTCTCGCCGGTGGGTGTAAGCGTCATGGTATCGTCCCGTGAGCCGGTGTCGCTGCCGGCCCGGTCGGTTTCAGGGAGCTGTCGCCGTTTCGGCCGCAAACCGCTTGCACCAGTCCTCCGAGAGGGCCAGGTTGAAGTTCATGCCCAGCTGCGTCTCCGGCAGACCTAACGCCAACCCGATGAGCTGCGGCAGATACACGACGGTGATGTGCAGGTCCGCATGCCGCGACCGCGACACGGCATTCTGGAACGCCTCGAGGTTCATCTGGCACATCGGGCAGACCGTGGCGATGGCGTCCGCTCCCCGAGCCGCCTCGAGGATCTTGGCCACCAGGGCCTTGCCGACCTCGGGCCGGGTGTTCATGTGGGAGGCCCCGCAGCAGCGTCCTCCCATCGCCCATGGAAACACCTCCGCGCCAAGGGATCGAATCAGGGGCTCCATCGAGGTTGGAACTTCCGGGTCGTCGAACACCGCGTAGGGCCGCAGGCACTGGCAACCGTAATACGGGGCGATGCGCAGGCCGCTCAGGGGCCGGGTGACCTGCGCGCCGATGGCCTCCGGCCCCAGGTCGGTTGCGATCACGTCCAGCAGATGCCGCACCCGCACCCGCCCTTGCAGCCGCAGCCCCTCTCCTTCCAGCAGAGCGGTGACCGTTGTGCGCAGCGGTGCGTTAACACGCATCTTCTCCGCGGCCTGTCTCAGGTTCAGGTAGCAGGCGCTGCAGGGCACCAGCACATCGCGCGGCTCCGGGCACCGCTC
>JBGSTS010000073.1:0-67127 GCA_041736435.1 Desulfobacterales bacterium
GCAGCGATCCTGCGGCTGCTCGAGGACCCGCACACCGCCGAGCAGCTGGGGCAAGCGGGGCTCCGCCGGGTGCACCGGCACTTCACCTGGCGGCAAGCCGCCGAACGCACCGTGTCGGTCTACCGCGAGGCCATGCATGCACACCGTCGACTTCGCCTGCCTTGATCTGGGAGAGGGCAGCCACGTGCTGGATGTAGGTTGCGGCAGCGGCCGTCACGTCACCGCGGCCTATCGGCTGCCCCGGGCGTCGGTGGTTGGGTTGGACCCCGCGCTGGCAGAGCTGCGAACCGCCCGTGAACGGCTGCGGCTTCACGACCGCCTGGGCGAACATGGCGGAGGGCGCTGGTCGCTGTGCGCGGCCGATGGCCTGCACCTGCCGTTTGGCGAGCGGCGCTTCGACCTGGCGATCTGCGCAGAGGTGCTCGAGCATGTGCCCAGTCCCGTCCAGGCCGTTGGCGAAATCCTCCGGGTGCTGAAGCCGGGCGGGCATTTGGTGGTCAGCGTCCCCCGCCGCTGGCCCGAACGCATATGCTGGGCCCTCTCGTCCGATTACGCCGGCGCGCCCGGCGGCCACATCCGTATCTTCACGCAATCGGAATTGATCACCCTGCTGAAGCGGGCTGGGGCCAGCCGGTGGCGCACCCACCATGCACACAGCCTGCACACCCCCTTTTGGTGGTTGAAGTGCCTGGCGGGCAACCGGCGCGGAGGCGCACGGCTGGTGAACCTCTACCATCGCTTCCTCACCTGGGAGATGATGAAAAAGCCTCGCCTTACCCGGCTTCTCGAACGGCTGCTGAACCCGGTCCTTGGGAAGAGCCTGGTGGTTTACCTTAAAAAAATATGAGGGGTCCGCATCGGAAGAGAGTCAAACGGTCATGTCACTCTGCGCAGGGCCCTAAGGCTGGCAACGGCGGAATGCGCCTTGAAGTCGCCTGAATCCAAAGCGTGGTGGTAAACCCGATAGGGGGCCTGCCCGCCTTGGGCCGGGTCCGGGAAGACATCGTGAAATACCAGCAGTCCGCCGGGGATCAGGTGAGGGGACCAGGCGCGGTAGTCGCCCAGAACGGTGTCGAAGGCGTGGCCGCCGTCGATGAACACTAAGCTCAGCCGGGTGCCCCAGGCGCGGGCGACCACCTCCGAGCGGCAGACGATAGGGACCACGGCGTTCTCCAGCCCGGCCAGAGACAACGTATTGCGGAAATGGGGGAAGGTGTCCACCCGGCCCGCAACGGGATCGAAAAGGGCCGGGTCGAAGTACTCCTGCCCGGGCTGCTGCTCCTCGGACCCCCGGTGGTGGTCCACGGAAAAAAGCACCTGCCGTTTCTCCCGGCACGCGGATCCGATCCACAGCGCGGATTTACCGCAGTAACTGCCGATCTCCAGGCACGGTCCGGTTCCGGCGGCATCTAGGGCAAGCCGATGCAAATGCCACCCCTCCTCCTCGTCGAGAAACCCCTTGGTGGCCCGAATCAGATCAAGGTCAGGAGGCATGAAGAACCTCGTTGCTCCAGGCTGCAAGCCGAAAACCCGAGGACAGAAGCACGCACAGCCTCGTGAGTGGAGGGATCCTTTTTAAACATCATGCTTCCCCCCGGCCTCCAGCTTTGAGCCGGTAGCTTTCTGGCCCGTCGGGTCCTTTCTCTCAAAACTGCTCACCAACACCTCCCGCGGCTTGACGCCGTCGGACGGGCCCACGACCCCTTCACGCTCCATCGTTTCGATGATGCGGGCGGCGCGGTTGTAGCCGATGCGCAGGTGCCGCTGAACCATGGAAATGGACGCCTGGCGAATGCGCGTAACGAGCTCGACCGCATCGTCGTAGCGCTCGTCGTAGTCGTCCCCCCCGTTCGGGCCCGCGGCCTCCACAGGCGGTGCCTCGGTCACTTGCTGATCGTACTCGGGCGCGTCCTGCTTTTTAAGATGGTCGATGATCCGGCTGAGCTCTTCCTCGGAAATAAACGCCCCGTGAATCCGCTGCAGCTTGCCGGTGCCCGGAGGCAAAAAAAGCATGTCGCCGTTGCCCAGCAGGTTCTCAGCACCGTTGGCGTCGATGATGGTCCGCGAGTCTGTTTTCGAGGAGACCTGGAAGGTCAGCCGGGTGGGAAAGTTGGCTTTGATGATCCCCGTCAGAACGTCCACCGACGGCCGCTGGGTCGCCAGGATCAGGTGGATTCCGGCGGCACGGGCCATTTGCGCCAGCCGCGTCAGGGCCACCTCGACATCGCGCGAGGCTACCATCATCAGATCCGCCAGTTCGTCGATGATGATCACAATGTAGGGCAACTTCTCCGGGGTCTCGCCGGGCGTCGGTTTTTCGGTATCGACCTTCTGGTTGTACTGCTTGATGTTGCGGGCCTTTTTCTCGGAGAGTCGCTCGTAGCGGCGCTCCATTTCGCGCACCGCCCAGAACAGGGCGTGGGTCGCCTTTTTGGCGTCGGTCACCACCGGGGTGATCAGGTGCGGAATGCCGTCATAGTTCGACAGCTCGATGCGCTTGGGATCCACCATGATGATCTTCGCCTCGTCCGGCCGCGCCTTGTAGAGCAGGCTGCAGATCATCGCGTTCAGGGCCACGCTTTTGCCGCTGCCGGTGGCGCCGGCAATCAGCAGATGCGGCATCTTGTCGAGCTCCGCGACCACCGGGGCCCCGACGATGTCCCGGCCGAGGCATAGCGTGAGCCGGGATTTGGATTTTTCAAAGGCGGCGGAGGCCACGACCTCCTTGAACTTCACGACCTCCCGCATGAGATTGGGCACCTCGATGCCGATGGCGGCCTTGCCCGGTATCGGTGCCACAATGCGGATGCTGGTGGCACGCAAGGCCAGGGCCAAGTCGTCGGAGAGGTTGCTCACCTTGTTGATCTTGACCCCGGGCGCCGGTTCATATTCGAACGTGGTGACCACCGGCCCCGGGGACACGGCCACCACCTTACCGTTGACGCCGTAATCCTCCAGCTTCTTTTCAAGCAGCTTCGACTGCATCCGAAGGCTGTCCTCATCCTGCGTTTTCGGCCGTGCCTCCGGGTCCTCCAGCAGACTGAAGGGCGGCAGGTGGTAGCCCTTTCCGGTCTGCATGAAATCGAACACCTCCTGCTTGTGCGGCGGCACGGTCTTGACCGGCTTGGGCACAGCCTGGATTTTGATCTGCTTGGAGCGGGCGACGAGCTTTTCGGGCTCCGACCGGGCCAGGCGCTGCGCGCGCAGTCGGCGCTCCTTCAATTTGAGATAGCGCGTCAGCAGGCCGTCATACCCGGCGCCGAACCAACCGCCGCTGCGCTGCAGGAAGGCCAGCACGGAAAACCCCGTCGCCAAAATAAACCCGATCAGCCAGAGCAGCACCAGGATGATCATGCCGCCGGTGGCATTGGTGTAGGCCACCAGAAAGGCCTTGAGCGGCAACCCCAGCATGCCGCCGGTGGAGAAGCGTTTGCCGAACAGCTCGTAGGCGTCCTGATGCACCGCCAGCAGGCTGCCGGTGGTCAGAATCAGGAG
Source organism: Desulfobacterales bacterium (assembly GCA_041736435.1). Lineage (GTDB taxonomy): Bacteria > Desulfobacterota > Desulfobacteria > Desulfobacterales > SpSt-501 > SpSt-501. Next base: position 3,496 of record JBGSTS010000073.1, read on the forward strand.
AATACCGCCGATCAGTGTGGTAAGCATCACCCGGCCCGACTGGTTACCGAAAAAATGGATGCTTCCGATGAGCAGCAGGACCGGAATCCAGAACGCCCCCAGCCCGAAGAGCCCGATCAGAAGGCCGGCCAGGTGGGCGCCGGCCAAACCGAACAGGTTCTGAACACGCGCCCCGGAGCCGGCGCTATGAATGGAGGGGTCCGACGGGCTGTAGGACAGCAGGCTGATCAGCGAGAAGATCACGAAGAAAAAAAGAGAAATGGCGATGATTTCACGACGCATGGCGTTCCAACCGTTTCACGTTTGTGTCACACTTCCATAATAAAGGGCAAGATGAAGGGTCTGCGCCCGATCGTGAAGAAAAAATACTGCCGCAACGCCACCTGAAGCCGGCTGCGTATTCGATCGATGCGATGGGGTGTTTCGGGGGGCAGCTCCTCCACCACCTCGAGCACCACACAGTGCGCATCCTGAAGCAGGTAGCCGGTTTCGGTTTCGAACACGAAGCCGCGCGAGACGATTTCAGGCCCGTAGACGATGATCCCGGTCTCTTCGTCGAAGGCCAGCGTGACGGCGACGAAACCCTCCTCCGACAGCATCCGCCGCTCCTTGAGCACCGCACGGCCCACATCGCCGACCCCCTTGCCGTCGATCAACACCCGCCCCGTGTCCACGCTGCCGTGAATACGGCCCACCTGGTTTTCAAACTCGATGACCTGGCCGTTTTCCGCCAGCAAAATAGCCTCGCGGCCGATTCCCGTCTCCTGCGCGAGGCGCCCGTGCAGCACCAGGTGGCGGTATTCCCCGTGGACCGGAATGAAATAGCGGGGGCGGGTCAAGCGGATCATCTGCTGCAGCTCGTCGCGAAAGGCGTGCCCGGAGACGTGGACATCCGCGATCTTTTCGTAGACGACTTCGGCTCCGCGGCGATAGAGATTGTCGATGATGCGGGTGATCGCCCGCTCGTTGCCAGGGATAAACTTCGAGGAGAACACCACCGTGTCCCCTTTTTTGATTCTGATCTGCTTGTGCGCACCGGAGGCCATCCGCGCCAGCGCCGACATCGGCTCCCCCTGGCTGCCGGTGGTGATGATCAGCACCTCGTCGTCGGGGAACTCCTGGACCAGGTCGATGCTGACATCGCTGCCGGCCGCCACCCGCAGGTAGCCCAGCGCCTTGGCGATCTCCACGCTGGCCTCAATGTTGCGGCCGCTGATGATCACCTTGCGCCCGGCCTTGCGACCGATGTCCACCATCATCTGAATCCGGGCGATGTTGGAGGCAAACAGCGCGACGATAATGCGGCCGGGGCTGTCCGCCACGATCCGCACGAGGGCCTCCTCGATCCGCGTTTCCGGCAGGGTGGCGCCCTTGCGCTCGATGTTGGTCGAGTCGGACATCAGGGCCAACACGCCCTGCTCGCCGCACCGCGCGAATTTTTGGATGTCGGTGCTCATCCCCCCGAAGGCCCCGGGACTGAGCTTGAAGTCCCCAGTGTGCACGACGAGGCCCTCCGGGGTGCGGATGGCCAGCCCGACCCCGTCTACCACGCTGTGGCTGACACGGATGAAATCGATCGTGAAGGGCCCCAGGCTCAGCGGCTGTTCGGGTGAAATGACCTGCAGGCCGGCCGGGGTTGCGATCTCGAACTCCGCGAGCTTCTGACGCACCAGGCCCAGTGTAAAGGGCGTGCCGAAAACCGGCACGTGGACATCCCGCAGCAGGAAAGGCAAGGCACCGATGTGGTCTTCATGTGCGTGCGTGAGCACGATGCCAATCAACCGGTGCTTATTCAGGCGGACATAAGACATGTCGGGGATCACGAAATCCACCCCCAGCATGTGGTCTTCCGGGAACATGAGGCCGGCATCCACGACCATCATCGAACCTGCAAACTCGCAGACCGTCATGTTCAACCCGATTTCACCCAGACCTCCGAGCGGGATCAACCGGAGCATCGCACCTCCCCGGCGGCCCACCCGCCGACACCCCGGCGCAGGGCCTCGCTCACCCGCTGCATAAGGGCCTCCTTGGATTCGGGGGTGTAAGCCGAAGAGGCGATGGGGTCCCCGACCTCCAGTGTCACGTCTCGCGGGCGGATGAGCCATGCGCTCTTCGGCATGATGGCGTAAGTGCCGCGGATCACAACCGGAACCACCGCAACGCCGGCGTTGATCGCCATGACAAAGCCGCCCTTTTTAAAGGGCCTCAAGGCCCCGTCCAGGCTGCGCGTTCCCTCCGGGAAAATCATGATCGACACGCCCCGGCGGAGAGCACCGGCGGCCTCCCCCAGGCTCTGAAACGCGGAGCTTCGATCGGCGCGGTCGATGCTGATGTAGCCCGCGGCCCGCATCGCCCGCCCGAACAACGGAATTTTGAAAAGTTCCGCTTTGGCCAGCCAGCGGAATTGAACCGGCAGACGCCCGAGCAGGACAGGAATATCGTAGTTGCTTTGATGGTTGGCCATGAAAACATAAGCCATCGCCGGGTCAAGGCGTTCAAGGCCCAAGACCGCGACGCGAATTCCGCTGACGGCCAGGATGGAACGGCCCCACGCACGCCCCACGAGGTGGCCCATGTGGCCCTGGCGCGAGAAAACAGAGACAGCCAGCGTCGCCAATCCAAAAATCAGCGTTCCAGCTGCAATCCAGGCGTAGATCAGGGCCGAATGCGCCCAGATGAGCCAAATGCGGGTCCCTGTAATTTGCGGCGTGCACGGCGAGAATGCGTTCGTCACCCTGCGGTTCCTCTCCCCGAAATGGATGGAGTGCACTTCAGACGGAGATCCCCAGCCGCAGCAGCATGTCGTCCACCATCTGAATGAGCCAGTTGCGCTGCTCCTCCGTGGCATAGGCGATGCATTCGCAGCGGATGCGCTGCCGCGTGCGGATCAGCAGCTCCACGGACAGCCTCTCTTCGCATAGATCCAGCGCCGCAAAGAAGGGTTGGCATTCGAGATGGGCGGTCTGAGTTGCCGACAGCCGTCCGGGCTCCAAGGGCACCCAGTAAACACCCTCGACGGAGGCCGGGCCGAACCTCTGATCGAGGCATCCCCTGATTTTCTCATAATCGGTGAAACGCAGCTGATCAACAACATATTGTTTCATGTGCAGTGAGGTTACCACAACTGGTGGAGGTCCGCAAGCGGCTTGCCCGCAGTCGCAGGGCGGTGTGTGTGGAGGGCTCAGGCCCAGGTGCGGGCCGGGCGACGGGAGCGTCAAAACGTGATAAGCGGCGCCGAATAAAAAAGCCCCCTGGCTGCAGTCACCGCAAGGCCAGGGGGCTTTAAGAGGAAAACGGGATTACGTCTCTTCGACTTTGATGGCGCCTTCCGAGCAGACTTCCACGCAGCTTTCGCAACCGAGGCACTCTTCAGCATTCACCGGCACGGATTTTCCGTCCTGCATCTCGAAGACCTCGACCGGGCAAACGTCCACGCACTCTTCACAACCTACGCATTTTTCCTCATCGACGGTGGGATTGAAAGCCATCAGTTCATCTCCTTTCGGTAGGGTATGCTTCTATGGCGAGCGACCGCCATGGCGTTCCGGATCAACTTACGGAAGAGTGCATATACCAACTGAAAAGGCGAGTCAAGCCTTGTTGCGTTTTTTTAGGGCAAAATCGAATAAATCAATTTTCAATATAATATCAGGATTTTATTATGTAGACTGGGAAACAAGCCACTTCAAGCGACGCATGGTTGACGAAATCCGACGGGGGGCACCAAAACCACGATGGTGTGGTCCCAGGGATGTGCGTTCGGAGTTGCCGTTTCCATTTCAGGATAAGCAGCAGCGAACCGGCTCAAGAGGCGATGGGGGGGGGCATCGGGAAAAAGGGTGACGAGAAGCCCACCCCCGCCCGGAACGCCTTCTTCGACGGGCCCGGCGAAGGGGAGGGCCTCGATGCGAGCCTTGGGAGCCACAACCCAGCCCGCAATCTCGTCCATCAACGGCGTGGCGGACGTCTTCGGGTTCTCGAGCGCTGCCCGGCCCCGCTGCTGGCGCGGCATCAACGGCAGGCCGCGCGCCGCGGCGGACCTCTCCATCAGAAGCTTGACGGTTGCAGTGCTGGTGGTCGCCAGGACGGGGCTGGGGCAGGCTCGGACCTGAAACAGGCGCGCCCAGGCAATGAGGCGCTCTGGGAGCCGGTGCTCCTCCGGGCCGGAAGGGGATGGGGTCGCCGCCGGCGTGCGACCGGAAGGTGGCGGGCTCAATCGGCCAATTAGCGCCTCCATCAGCTCCACACTCCGCCTCTGGTGCCGCGCCAGGTCGCGGAACAGCTCGTCCTCCTGCTGGTCCAGTTCCTGGGCGAGGCGCAGAAAAACCCTGGCCGCCAGCAGCGGGTCCGCCTTGGCAGGGCCTTGCACCGGCAGCGGCCGGCATCGGATCTGAGAAGCCAGCCGGTAGACGGAACGCTCCCCGCCCAGCGGGTCCCCGGCCAGATGCGCCTGCCAGAAAGCTCCCGTCACACCGGCCCCGCCGACATGCCGACGAGCCCACTCCAGAAGCTGCCCGACCGCGGCCGACCCTCCTGTCTCATCGCCGGGGACCGGCGCCAGAATCTCAAGGAAGCCGCGCTGTTGGAGTTCCCGCATCCGGGGCGGCAGCCCCTCAGCAAAGGGCCGCAGCAGCGAAATGGAACCAAAATGCACCTGCAGGGCTGCGGCCGCTCGCTCGCCGAGATAGGTGAAGGGAAAGTATACGGGACTCAGCATAACGAGCCTTGACCGACCGGCGTGCGGTCCTGCACCCGCACCCCGGCGGCCAGCAACCTCTGTCTCAGCCGGTCCGCCAATTCGAAATCGCCCTCGCGCCTGGCCGTTTCGCGCGCCGCCCGAAGTGTCGAAACCTCCTCCGCGGCGGCCTCGGGTGCCTGGTTGAATTCAAAGATGCCAAGCACGGCGTCGATCTCCTGAAATGCGGACAGCATCCGGCCGGCGCCGCGCTCATCCATAAGACCGCGGGCCACCAAGCCGTTGATCCGCCGGACGACCCGAAAAAGGGCCGCGATGACGGCCGACGCATTCAGGTCGTCGTCCATGCCGCGCCGGACCCCCTGGCGGATATCGTAGATCAGCTGGTCGATATCGGGGCAAGGCTCGCCTCGACGAATCTCCCTCAACCCCGCCACGCAACCGTCCAAACGCTGCAGGGAGCGCCGCGCCTCCTCGATGCGATCCCACGAAAAGACCGCCGGCTTGCGGTAATGGGCCGACATCAGCCAAAGCCGGAGTTCCCGACCGGCGACGCCCGCGGCACGCAGCTCGCGGATGCCAGGAGCCTCGCCGGGCACCTGTTCCGCGTGAATCCAACAGGTGGCCAGCGGCTTGCCCGTAAGAGCCATTGCAATGGCATTTTCGTTCTCATGGTGGGGGAACAGAAGTTCCCGGCTACCGATGTGAAGATCAAAGCGTTCGCCGAGGTATTTCATCGCCATGGCGGTCGTCTGCAAATGCCAGGAAGGGCGCATATTGCCCCAGTCGGTTTTCATGAAAGCGCCGCGCTTGAGCTCAGAGAGTCGGCAGCGCTTGAAAAGCGCAAAGTCCCCCGGGTTGTTCTTCTCAAACGGTTCCATGTCGTTGGAGGCCCTTGCCCGGGTCCGCGCAGGGTCGATTCCGGAGAGCCGGCCATACGTGCTGAGCCGAGACAGGTTGAAATAAAGGGAACGCAGCTTTTCGTAGGCAACGCCCTTGGCGGCCAACCGGCGTGCCAGCGCCACCATGTCTTCGGCATGGTCCCGCGCCCGGGGAGTATGCTCGGCCGGCTGGATGCCGAGCCATGACAGCTCCTCCAGCACCTGGTCGAGGTGGCCGAGGGCGGCCGCCTCGACCGCAGACCGGGCGGCATCGGGTTCCAGATCGCTGAGGTCCACCACCTGGGTCACGGCCCAACCGCGCCAGCGCAAATAGCGCCGGATCAGGTCGGCCAGCAGAAAACGCCGGGCCTCTCCGAGCTGCAAGGGGCGATGGGCATGGGGCCCGCAGGTGTACATGGCGACGCGGCCGGCTTGCAGGGGCACCAGGGGTTCGCGGGACCGGCTGAGGCGGTTGTAGACCTGAAGTTCGAGCTTTTCCTGGTCCGAGAACAACGCCGTGCTGAGATACCGTTCGCCGCTGTCCGGCAAAATGACGACCACGGTACCTGCACCCAGCAGCCGCGCCTCCCGCAGGGCGGCCGCCATGGCCGCACCGCTGCTCATGCCGACCAGAAGCCCCTCGTCCCGGGCCAGGCGCCGTGCGCACGCATAGGCCTCCTCGTCGTCGACGTTGACCATTTTGTCCAGGCGCTGTCGCTCGAAGATTTCCGGGCAGTAGGCCTCCTTGAGGTTTTTCAACCCCTGAATCCGATGCCCGAGATAAGGCTCCACCCCCACCACGCTGACGGCGGGGTTGTGCTCTTTCAGCCGCCGTGAGACGCCCATCAGGGTGCCGGTGGTCCCCATGGTGGCCACCAGGACTGTGACGGCGCCGCCGGTCTGGCGCCAGATTTCCTCGGCGGTACCGTGATAATGCGCTTTCCAGTTGGCCTCGTTGTTGAACTGGTCCACCGCGACATACCGATCGGGGTGCTCGCGCACCCGGCGGTAGACCTCCTCGATGGCGCCGTCGGTTCCGAGATGACCGGGGGTGAGCAGGATCTGCGCGCCCCGCGCCTGCAGAATCTTGCGCCGCTCCATGCTCGCTGCTTCGGACATGGCCAGCAGCAGCCGGTAGCCCTTCACCGCGCACACCATGGCCAATCCGATCCCGGTGTTGCCGCTGGTCGCCTCGACCACGGTCTTGTCGGGGGTCAGCTCGCCGGAGCGTTCCGCGGCCTCGATCATGGACAACGCCGCCCGATCCTTAATGGAACCGCCCGGGTTGAGGTACTCGAGCTTGGCCAGGATCTTGACCCGGGGGTTGGGGTTCATACGGCGGATTTCCACCAACGGCGTGTTGCCGATCAGATCGAGAATGCCGGTGGGGGGGGTGGTCATGGCATGGGCGCGCTCATCGCGCGGATGTGCCCGGCCGGTTGATGAACGCATCGACAGCGGAGTGGATCTCCGCCTGGACCCGGCGCTCGTCCTGGGCGGCGTCCACGATGCGGAACCGATCCGGATCCTGCCGCGCCAGGCTCAAGTACCCTTCCCGCACCCGCCGGTGAAATTCGATGGTCTCACGCTCGAATCGGCTTTCGGCCAGCGCACGCGCGCCCCTGGCCAGTTGCCCGCGGGCGCGGGACAAGCCCAGCTCGGGCGACAGATCCAACAACAGGGTCAGCTGCGGCTGCAGGCCGCCCAACACGAGGTGGTGCAGCTGCACGAGCCGCTCCGCCGGCAGTCCTCGGGCAACACCCTGGTAGACAAGCGTGGCGTCGAAAAAACGATCGCAGAGCACGGTGCGACCGGCTGCCAGGGCCGGCGAAATAACCTTGTGGACATGCTCGGCCCGATCCGCCATGTAAAGCATGAGCTCGGTTTCCGACGCCATGCCCTGGTTCTCGGGGTTGAGGAGCAGTGCCCGAATCGACTTGCCGAGCGGGGTGCCCCCGGGTTCGCGCGTCAGGATACAGCTCGTCCCGCGGCACTGGAACCACTCGGCCAGGTGCAGGATCTGTGTGGTTTTGCCGGCCCCCTCGCCGCCTTCCAAGGTGATAAGCATGATGTCTCCTGCCCCCGCACAGTTCACGCCACGATGGTGCCGTGCGGGGGCTATCCCTGAGAAGTGAGCACGATCCCCCACTGCTTGAGGTCTTCCAGCACCTGGTAGTCGGTCATGTCGCAGTGAATCGGCGTGATCGAGATAAACCCCCGGCGGAGGGCGGCGCCGTCGACATCCGGATCCACTCCAAAGCTCTGCCGGTCCACCCCCTGCCAGTAGTAAGTGCGGTTGCGGGGATCGGTGCGCTTTTCCATGGTTTCCGGGAGTGTCTCCAACCCGTGGCGGCTGATGCGCACGCCGGCGATCTCTTCCGGGCGAACGTTCGGGAAGTTGACGTTCAGGAACGTACCGGCGTGCAAGCCGCGGCGCTGAACCATCTCGGCCAAGTGGGCGACAAAGGCCGCCGCCGTTTCATAAGCATAGGGCCCGTCGCCTTCCATCGACGCGGCAATGGCCGGGATGCCGGCCAGCGCCGCCTCCTTGGCAGCCGCCACCGTACCCGAGTAAGCGATGTTCACGCCCACGTTGGCGCCGGAATTCAGGCCGGCCACCACGAGATCGGGTTTGGCTTTCAGGATCTCCACCATACCGAGTTTGACGCAATCGGCGGGGGTCCCGTTGACCGCAACCCCACGGCAGCCGCCGTTCAACACCACCGGGACGGCACGCAGCGGCAGGTGCAGGGTGATCCCGTGGCTCACCGCCGTTCGCTCACGATCCGGGGCGATGACGCTCACGTCGTGCCGGCGGACGAGCTGGGTGTGCAAGGCCCAGAGGCCTTCTGCGTGGATGCCGTCATCGTTGGTCAGCAGGATGTTCATGGCGGTGTACCTGGGATCCGGTGGACAAACAACAGCTTGACTTTTAAGCTCAAGCTGTCTTTATAGCGTAGTTTTCAGTCGGGTTCAAGACGAGGCCTTGCCGTGACGGGGCCGTGCCGCCAACCTTCGGTTTAGCGCAGCACCAGAGGATCCTCCGCATGACGCCGGCCGCAACAGGTAATTCTGCGCGTGCAACATGGCTCCGGGCCGGCCTGATGGCAATGTGGCTGGCGGTGGGCTGGATGGTGGCCGACGCCTGTGATGCACCGGACGCCGGGGCGACCGACAGCCCCCCGCCGCTGCAGAGCCTGACCGCATCCGACCCGGACCGACCCTGGGAGATCGAAGCCGACCGCATCAGCTACGATCAGATCCGCGACGAATATGTGGCAGAGGGCAATGTGGTCATACGGCGGCAAGACCGCAAATTGAGCGCCGATAGCATTCGCTACAACCTCCAGACCATGACGGCCAGCGCCCGCGGCAACGTCGTCCTCGCAACCGGCGCGGACATACTCACCGGGGACTACGCCGACTGGGACCTGGAAAGTGAGAAGGGAATCATCGAAAACGGCACGATGTTCATTGCGGAGAGCAACTACCGCATTCAAGGCAACCAAATCCAGAAAACCGGCCCGGACACCTACCGCATTGACCGGGGTTCCGTCACCACCTGCGACGGCTTGCCGCCGGACTGGAAATTTTCCGGCCGGGACATCGCCTTGCATGAAGACGGCAGCGGCACGGCCTGGCACGCAGTCGGGGCGGTCCTGGATGTACCGGTCGGCTACTATCCCTACATTTCCTTTCCGGCGCGAAACAAGCGGACCTCCGGGCTGCTGATGCCCCAGGGCGGGTATTCGACCCGCAAGGGGCTGTCCGTGGTGCAGCCCTATTACTGGGCCATCAACGACTCCAGCGACGCCACGCTCACCCTGCAGGCCATGAGCCAACGCGGCTGGCGGCCGGGAATGGAGTACCGCTATTACCTAACGCGCGAGGCGCGGGGGGCCGTCCTGTTCGACTATCTGCATGACGAGCAGACGGACACCGGCGGGGACTCCAGCAAGAAATGGGGATATGATGACAGTTCGGGGACGTTTCTACGTCCGAACCAGGAGCGCTACTGGTTTCGGATGAGTCATGAAAACCCGCTGCCCGCCGGCTTTCGCGCCCGGCTGGAGCTCGACACCGTGAGCGACCAGGACTATCTGCGCGAGTTCAGGTCCGGGTACATGGGTTTTAACGAGAGTGCCGAGTATTTCAACACGGCCTTTGGGACCGTACTCGATGACTTCGATGACCCGATTCGCACCAACCGGCTGCTGGTCTCCCGATCCTGGTCGCGCTTCAGCCTCAACGCCGCAGCCGAATATTTCGACGACGTGCGCAAAGGGCAAAACTGGCAGGACACTTTACACAAGCTCCCGGTCGTGCGTTTCGACGCCCCGAAGCAGCTTCTGGGCCAAAGCCCTTTTTTTGCGAACCTGCGCTCGGAGTATGTCAATTTCTGGCAATCCAGCGGCTCCCGTATTCAGCGCACAGACCTCTACCCGCGCGTCTACTACCCGTTCGCACTGCCGCCGTACATGAGCATCGAACCGTCTGTGGGCCTGCGGCAGACCGTATGGGACCAGCAGGATGCCGACGCGGCCGATGCCTGGTCCGACAGCCGCTATTTCCATCGCGAACTCTATGATGCGCGTCTGACGCTCTTCACGGACCTCTTCCGTATCTACGATGTCGACCGCGGCGACATCCGGCGCATACGGCATTCCCTGCGGCCCCAGCTCGGCTACACCTATATCCCGGAAGTGGACCAGGACAGCCTGCCGAACCTGGATTCCCGGGACCGCATCGAAAACCGCAGCCGCGTCAGCTATTCCCTCACCAACACCCTGACCTCAAAAGCAACCGCGACACCGGCCGCCCCGGAACCCAGCCCGCGCCGGCGCACCACGAATGCGGTGGTCGAATCGCCCTCGGAATACGACTACCAGGACATCCTGCGCCTCAAAATCGGCCAGTATTATGATTTCGCACGGCACGAACAGCCCTTCTCACCGGTCAACGGGAAACTCCAGTTTTTCCCGGGGCGGCGCATCAGCCTGGACAGCGAGGCCGGGTACAACGTCTACGAGGAACGCCTCGACCGCTACAACCTCGGCCTGACCCTCTGGGCGCGGCAAGCGGACCGCCTGCATGTCGAGTACCGCTATGACCGAGATCCCTTGCGGGTCGATGATGAGGAGGACACCGAACGGGATGTGAACGAGCTCGTCACCACGACCGAAGAGAAGATCGACCACCTGTTCGCCGAGCTGCGACTGGGGCTGACCGACCGGTTCATCTTGATCACTTCTTATGAAAACGACTACACGGACGGCAGCACGACCTACGGGGCCGGGTTTGCTTACGCATCGCAATGCTGGGTCCTGGAGACCTTGTTCAATTATGGCACCCATGATGTCGCATTCGAACTGCGCCTGCGCCTGAAAGGCATCGGCGAGTTCAGCTTTTAGGAGTCCGGAACCCCATGGAAGATATCCGTCTCACCCCGCAATGGTATGTCCTGCACACCCGGAGCCGGCACGAGGGGGTCGTCCACGACGGCCTTCAGAAAAAATCGATGGAGGTTTTCCTGCCCCGGGTGAAAGTTCGCAGCACTCGTCGCGATCGCAAGGCCATGATTCATCTTCCCTTGTTTTCCGGCTACCTTTTTATCCGGACCGACCTCCAGCCGCGCACGCATGTGGAGGTCCTCAAAACGGCCGGGGTGGTGCGGCTGATCGGCACCTCCAAGGGACCGGTACCCGTTCCGGCTGAAACGATCCAGTCCCTGATGATCATGGTGGCCTCCGAAAAGCCGATCACCACAGGATCCTCTCTGCGCCCGGGAGACCGGGTCCTGGTCGTGCAAGGCCCCTTTGCCGGTGTGACCGGGACCTTTGCCCGCTACCGGAGCCAGGGCCGTGTGATCGTCGACATCGAAGCGCTGGGCCAATATGCGGCCGTCGACGTAAACGAGGAGGATGTTGAAATTCTGCCGTCGATTCTTTTAGGACCGCTTGCATAACTGCTTGACATTCTACCAAGTTTGAGATTATAAAATATAGATGGGTTTGGCATCAGGCCCTTGCCGAAGGAGGATGTATGAACAAACTGGAGCTGATTTCCGCACTCAAAACCGAAGCCAACATTTCCAAAGCCGAGGCCGCGCGTGTGGTCCAGATTTTCTTCGACCACATGGCGGACGCCATGGCACGTGGCGAACGTGTGGAAATCCGCGGTTTGTGCAGCTTTTTCGTCAAGAACTACAAGAGCTACACCGGTCGGAACCCCAAGACCGGTGAGAAAGTGACGATCCGACCCAAGAAGCTCCCGTTCTTCAAATCCGGCAAGGAGCTTAAAGAACGGGTCGACCGTTAAGCGCGTGCCCGGTTTCGACGCGATCATCGGTCAAGACCGCATCCTTCGGACTCTTACCCGCCTGCTGACCCGCGGGACCCTTCCTCACGCACTTCTGTTTATCGGCATAGAAGGCGTCGGCAAGAAAACAGCGGCAACCGCCGTGGTCATGGCGTGCAATTGCATCCGCACCGGCCGCGGCACAGGCGGCGACAAGGGCCTGCCGGAGCCGGTTTCCATGGCATGCGGAGAGTGCGCGGCGTGCCGAAAAATTTCGGCAGGCTCCCATCCGGACCTCCGGCAGCTGGCCCCGGACGGTGGCATGATCAAAATCGACCAGATTCGGGAGCTGTGCGGGTTTCTAAACATGAAACCCCATGAGGCGCGCACCCGGGCCGTCATCATCGCCGATGCCCAGACCATGAACCCGTCCGCCGCCAATGCCCTGCTGAAGATGCTGGAGGAGCCGCCGCCACGAACCGTGCTGATTCTAACCGCTGTCCAAGCGGCGGATGTTCTGCCCACGGTTGTCTCCCGCTGCCGGCAGTTTCACTTTGCGCCGATCCCCCGGCAGGACCTGGCGGCGCTTCTGGTCCGGAACCTGGGCCTGAAACCGGCGGAGGCCGACGTCACTGCCGCGCTGGCCGGCGGAAGCGTGACCCGGGCGATGGCGATTCAAAGCGGGCATGGCCTGCGACGCCGCGCCTGGCTGATAGCGCAGCTTTCCGGCCTGCCCCGGCAGACCCCGCTGGAGCTTTTGGCTCTGGCCGAGAAACTGGCCCGGGAGCGACCCGAATTGGGCGGTGACCTCGATCTCGTTGCCACCTGGCTTCGCGATGTCGCCATCGCCCGGCAATGCCCGGAGAAACTAATTCATGCGAACGTTCAGGGGCCGCTTCAGGACGCCGCCATCGACGTGCAAGACGCAGCCATGGGGGACGCCATCAACGCGCTGCAGGAGGCGGTCCGCAGGCTCCGCGCAAATGCCAATCCGCGACTGACCCTGGAGACCCTTTTCATCAACTTGGCCGACAGCTTCCGGCCGGCCGGCTGAGTCCTGCTCCGCCGGGAGCTCGACGGTGAGTGGAAGTGAGATCATGCTGAAAATCGTAGGGGTCCGGTTCAAGCCGGCCGGGAAAGTCTATGACTTCGACTGCGGGGCATTTGTGCTCACCCCCGGCGACCCGGTGATTGTGGAGACCGAGCAGGGGATGAGTGTCGGCACCGTGGCGGCCCCCCCGCAGGTGCTGGAGGCGCCGCCGGCCGGCCGGCTCTACAAAAAGATTTACCGGTTGGCCACGGCGAAGGATATGGAACAGCTGGCGCGCCGTGCCGAGGAAGAGAAAGCCGCCTTCGTATTCTGCCGCAACTCCATTAAAGAGCTCGCACTCAAGATGAACCTGTTCGCAGCGGAAAAATCCTTCGACGGAAGCCGGATTTCATTTTTTTTCACGGCCGACGGCCGCGTGGATTTCCGCCAGCTATTGAAACTGCTGGTGAAAGAGCTCGGTGCGCGCATCGACATGCGCCAGGTGGGCATCCGGCACCAGACGAAAATGTGCGGCGGCCTCGGCCGTTGCGGGCGGGAGCTGTGCTGCAGCTCGTACCTGGACAAGTTTGAGCCGGTCTCGATCCGCATGGCCAAGGAACAAAACCTGTCCCTCAACCCCACAAAAATCTCCGGCCAATGCGGCCGGTTGATGTGCTGTCTCGTGTACGAGTACGCCACCTACCAGGCGCTGAAAAAATCCATGCCCCGCATCGGTTCCATGGTCCAGACACCCAGGGGCCTGGGCAAAGTCGTCCGGCACAACCCCATCTGCAACCGGGTCGTCGTGCGCCTCGAGGACGGTATCGAAATCGAGACCGCTCCCGACACCACTCCACTTTAGGCAGGAACCGCCATGACATTCTATATCTCCACACCGATCTATTATGTCAACGCTCGGCCGCACCTCGGCCACGCCTACACCACCATCGTGGCGGATGTGGTTCGCCGATTCCACTCGATGCGCGACAGCGAGACCTTCTTTTTGACCGGCACCGATGAGCACGGCGACAAGGTGGTCCAAGCCGCTCAGAAACAGGGCCTGAGCCCGCGGGTGTATGTCGACCAGATCAGCCGCCTGTTTCGCGACTTGTGGCCCGAACTAAACGTCCGGCCGGACCGGTTCATCCGGACCACCGACAGCGATCACATGGCCGTCGTCACCGAGGTGCTGCGCAAGATCCATGCGGCCGGAGACATTTACTTCAGCGAGTATGAGGGGCTCTACTGTTTCGGCTGCGAACGCTTTTACGCCGAACGGGAGCTCCAGGAGGGTCGCTGCCCCATTCACGAAACCGAGCCCGAACTCATCCGGGAGTCGAACTATTTTTTCCGGATGAGCCGCTACCAGGACTGGCTCATCGACCATATCCGGAACCATCCGGATTTCATCCGCCCGGAGCGCTACCGCAACGAGGTGCTGGCCTTCCTGCGCGACCCGCTGGGCGACCTGTGCATCTCGCGGCCGAAGACGCGGCTGACCTGGGGCATTCCCCTGCCCTTCGATGAGGGCTACGTCACCTATGTGTGGTTTGACGCCCTGCTGAACTACGTGTCGGCCCTCGGCTACCCGGACGGCGAGCTGTTCCACCGATTCTGGCCGGCGGCCCAGCACATTGTCGCCAAGGACATCCTCAAGCCCCACGGCATCTATTGGCCCTGCATGCTGAGGGCGGCCGGCATCCCGGTCTACCGGCATCTCAATGTGCACGGCTACTGGAACATCGAGCAGCGCAAAATGTCCAAGAGCCTCGGCAACGTGATCGAGCCGCTGGAGATGAGAAACATTTACGGCCTCGATGCGTTTCGCTATTTTCTGATCCGCGAGATGACCTTCGGGCTGGACGCCAACTTCAGCGAGTCCGCGTTGGTGCAGCGCATCAATGCGGACCTCGCGAATGATTTGGGCAACCTCTTCTCGCGTGTGGTCTCCATGGCCCACAAGTATTTCGACGGAGTGGTCCCGGAGCTGGACGCCGAAGTGGGGCGCCAATACGGCTTGGGGCTGGGACCCGACGCCCGGCGCACGATCGAGGCATACGAGCACGCCATGGAGGCCTTCGAACTTCAGAAGGCCATGGCCTCCGTGTGGGAGTTCATCGGCCGCATGAACCGGGCGATCGACATCGCCGCTCCCTGGGAACTGGCCAAAAAGCAGGCGACCCGAAAACAGCTGGAAGCCGTGACCCACAGCCTGTTAAAAGGCCTGAGGCTCATCTCCGGTTTGATCTGCCCGGTCATGCCGGAAACGGCGGCACGCATGCAAAAGCATCTGGGCCTGGATCCGGGGGCCCCGTTTTACGCCCTGCACGATCTCCGACTGTGGACATCCGTGCCGGCCGGAACGCGACTGCCGAAAACCGTCATGCTCTTCCCCCGGATCGAGACCGCCGGCGAGCCCGTCGAAGCAGTGGCCGCGAGCCTCCCGGCGGCACACGGGCTGGAGATCAAGCCGGAGATCACGTTGGAGGACTTTCAACGGGTCGATTTGCGGGTCGCAACCGTCCTGAGCGCCGAGCCGGTGCCGAAGGCGAAAAAACTGCTCAAGCTGGAGATCGACCTCGGCGAGCGCCGAACCATCGTTTCAGGCATTGCCGCGCATTACGCGCCCGAGGCCCTCGTCGGCCGGCAAGTGATCATTATTGCCAACCTGCGGCCGGCCAAGCTCATGGGGGTCATCTCCCAGGGCATGCTGCTCACCGCCGAGTCGGATGAGGGACCGGTGCTGATCATGCCGGAAAAGCCCGTCGCCCCAGGGACCGCGCTGCGATAGCTGATGAGGATGGCCTCATGGGTCAAGTTCGGCCACGCACAGGACGATATGTACCGATGGGGCTCGCAGCTCGCCCCGGCACTTTAATTCAATGGCATGGCAACCCGGCAGCCGGGCTATGGCGCAAGGGCCGCCATCGCCCAGATAGAAGGAATGAATCATGTTTCAAGATAGGATCTCCCGCCTGCGGCGAATTCTGAAAGGGATCTGTCCCCGCCTGCTGACCGCGCCCGTCTATTTCGGCCGTTGCCTGGCAACCGTCCCGCCGGGCGCGCTGGTCGTGTTTCCGCTGCGATCCACCGTTCTCGGCTGCGGCATCGCCGGGATCGTGACCTTCAAGCACCCCCCCGCAGCGGCGGCTCTACCGATCACGCCGCTGGCCGCCTGGGCCGAACGGCTCTCCTCCAATGGTCTCGACGCCTGCCTCGTGCGTGGCAGCGGCCTGTCCGAGGCCTACCTCGGGGGGGAGGAGTGCATCGGCGAGGTGGGCCGAATCACCCGGGAGTTCCGCCGCCCGGATGCGTTCGGCCGTGTCTACGCGGACCCGACTTGCCAGGCGCAGCTCGAGAAGCTGGCCTCTGTGCTCGCCGAGTGCCAAGCGGCCGAAGCCGGTCGCTTCGATGCAGTGGTCGGCCGGCTCGGCGTGGCCGAGGCCGACACGGTCAACCAGCGCATTGAACAGCTCAAAGATGCCGCCTGGTGCCTGCGCACTGAAGTGCTGAGCAACGTCCACCGGGTACGCGAACTTGTGGCCGGGGCCGGCGGTTCACCCGCAGCCGTCCGCGTTTTCCGCAGCATCAACTCGGTTTTGAACAGCATCGACCGCATGGAAGTTCGCGGCCGGGACTCCGCCGGGATCTCGCTGTTGTTCATACTACGGGCCGGCGATTACGAGCGGTTCAGCGCAGATTTGAGCCAGGGAGGGATTCAAGGGGACTTCTCCCGCCGGCTGGATCTGCAGCCGCTTTTAAACCGGTCCATCGCCGTGCATCGCCACGGGGCCGGTGTCGCCGTCGGCTTCACGTACAAAGTGGCGGTTGAAATCGGCAGCCTGGGGGACAACATCCGTTTCCTGCGGCGGGAAATCGCGGGCGACCCCGTGCTGCACACGATCGTCTCGTTTCCGTCCGAGTTCCATACGGTCAACGCCCACACGCGCTGGGCGTCGGTCGGGGCCATCACCGAAGCCAATTGCCACCCGGTCGACAACCGGGCCGCAGAAGGCGCCGCCGGCGCCACGGGCATCATTCACGCCTGCCTGAACGGCGACATCGACAATTATCAGGAACTCAGGGTCGCTTTCGAGCAGCGCGGCGGACGCATCCACCACGATATCACCACCGACACCAAGATCATCCCGCTCCAGATCGAGCTTTACCTGCAGCAGGGCTGCAACGTCGCCGAGGCCTTTCGGCGGGCGGTGGTCGATTTCAAAGGCTCCCACGCCATCGCCATGCACACGAGCCTCGCCCCGGGAAAGCTCTTTCTCGCCCAAAGAGGCAGCGGCCAAGCAATCTTCGTGGGCATCGCCCCGGACCACTACATGGCCACCTCGGAAGTCTACGGCTTCATCGAGGAAACCTCCGCCTACATCCGGCTGGACGGAGAGTCGGTAGTGGACGGACCGGGCGGAAGAACTCAGGGGCAAGTGGTGGTCCTGGACCAGTTGTCTCCGGGCGGCCTGCAGGGCATTAGCGCCATGCGTTACGACGGGACCCCCGTCGCGCTGAGCGAACGGGATCTGCGGCGCACGGAGCTCACCTCGCGGGACATCGACCGCCAGCACTATCCGCACTATTTTCTCAAGGAAGTCTCGGAGTCGCCGGCATCGGTCGAGAAGACGCTTCAGAACCGCTGGAAAATTTCCGATTCCAACCAGAAGCTCCTTGTCACGGCCCTGGATGAAAGCGCGGTGCCTTCCCGGGTCAACCGGGCCCTCGCCGACGGCTCCGTCCGCCGCATTTTCTTCATCGGCCAGGGCACGGCCGGGGTGGCCGCCCTCGCCTGCACCCATATCCTGCAGCACTACCTGAACAGCCCGGCCATTCACGTCCAGGCGCTCAAAGCCTCCGAGTTCAGTGGATTTTCGATGGGTATCGAGGCCGACACGGGCACCATGGTGGATGCCCTGGTCGTTGCCATCAGCCAGTCCGGGACGACGACCGACACCAATCGCGCCGTCGATATGGCACGAGCGCGCGGGGCCCTGACCCTGGCCATCGTCAACCGCCGGGATTCGGACATCACGTTCAAGGTGGACGGTGTGCTCTACACCAGCAGCGGCCGCGACATCGAGATGTCGGTCGCCTCCACCAAGGCCTTTTACGCCCAGATCACCGCCGGGGCGCTGCTCGGGCTGCACATCGCCCGGCTGAAGGGCCGCCGCGACGCGCAGTTTGTTTCAGAGGAGATCCAACGGCTGCTCGAGCTGCCGGATCACATGCGCCGGGTCCTCGGCCTGGCCGAGCGCCTGCAGGCCTCCGCTCGGCGGCTGGCGGTCACCAAAACCTATTGGGCGGTCGTCGGCAGCGGGCCCAACAAGGCCTCGGCCGACGAAATCCGCATCAAGCTGAGCGAGCTCTGCTACAAAACCATTTCCTCGGACTTCGTGGAGGACAAAAAGCACATCGACCTCTCCTCGGAACCCCTCATCGTCGTCTGCGCCGCCGGAACGCGCCCTTCGGTCATCGGCGACATCGTCAAGGACACCGCCATATTCAAAGCGCACAAGGCCACACCGGTGGTCATCTGCGATGAAGGGGAGGCACGGTTTGCACCTTATGCGGCGGACGTTTTCCAGGTGCCGGTCGTCGCCGAGCACCTGGCGCCCGTCCTGAACACGCTCGCCGGCCACCTGTGGGGGTACTACGCCGCCCTGTCCATCCACGAGGGATCTCAATTTCTCTTCGGGCTTCATGCGGACCTCCAGCACGCCGTCAGCGACGCGACCCGCCGGGGCGTGGACTTGTTCGAACTGGTGCTGGAAACCGGCTTTCGCGAAAAAATCGTCGAGCTCTACGCCGAATTCCGCGAGCGGCGTAAGGACGGGCGATTTCCGGCCACCGTCGGCTACGATGCCAGCTCCGACCTTACGCTGCTCCTGAAATACCTCGCGGGACGACTGCCGGCGGCGGACTTCATCCTCGATTTCGGCCCGCAGGGGACCGCCGACAACATGATAGCCGTGATGCTCGAGCGGCTGGGGGATGCCATCGGGTTCCTCGCCCGCCCGGTGGATGCCATCAAGCACCAGGCCAAAACCGTGACCGTCGGGACAAGCCGCATCAGCGAGGAGCCGGAAGGGATCCTCTTCGCCGCGTTGGCCGCGGAGCATTTCTCGACCACCCACCTCATTCCCGCCAACGTCGCGGTGCTCAAGAACCTGCAGGCGGTCGTGCGCGAGGTGCAAGGCATCGTCCTCTATCGGATCGCCGGTCTGAACGCGCTGGGCGAACCCGACGAAACCACCACCATCGAGATATTAGGCAAACGCGGCGGCACCCGCCACCTTCCTTCCCGTGTGGAATCCGACCCGGCCCTGAAAGGCACCAAGCGCATCATCGTCCGGGACGGCAACATCTACATCGGCAAGGGCCGCAAGGACGACCGCAGCATCCTGGTGATCCCGTTGATGTCCGCCGCGCCGGCCCGGCCCAACCGCATCGAGCACCTGCTGCTGCTGCACATCGCCTTCGGCGACCCCGTGCCCCTGGATGCCAAGATCCGGGCGCTGGGCGGCAAACACGAACACATCAAAAACATCGTCCAGGAGAACAGCGTTTCCTGGAGCGACGACCTGCTGGAGCGCATCGCCATCGATGAGCTCTTCGGCCGCTCGGCGGAAAAAGTGGCCGAATTCATCATGGCCGGGCTGAAAACCGCGGGCTCTGTCGGGAAATCTTAAAGGAATTGGCGTTACGGGGCTTTCTGTGGTATATATAATAGTTCTGTTAACCTTCAACGCAGCTGCGCCATGAAAACCTACAACGTGTTGCTGGTGGATGACGACCCCTTCATCCTGGAAGGTATCGGGGAAGACCTCGAAAACCACGGCTACCGTGTCACCCGTGCAAACAGCGGTGACATGGCGATCAAGATCCTTCAGCGCTCCAGCTTCGACCTGATCATCACGGACCTGGTGATGGAGCGAACCGACGGCATCCAGGTGCTGAAGCGGTCGAAAGAAATCGACGCCACCGTGATGGTCATCGTCCTGACCGGCTTCGGCGACATGCTCTCCGCCATCGAAGCGCTCCGGTCTCAGGCCGACGACTACCTGCTCAAGCCCTGCGAGTCCGCCGAGGTCTTTTTCCGCGTGGAGCGCTGCATCGAAAAGCTGGAACTCGCACGCCGCATCTCCCTCTACCAAAAAATCCTGCCGATGTGCTGCGTCTGCAAGAAAATCCGAGATGACACCGGGAAAGAGCCGGGGCGGGGGCCATGGGTGCCCGTGGAGCAGTTCATCCACGAACGTGCCAAACTGGACATCACATCCAGCTATTGCCCGGAATGCGCCCAGCAGACATTGCGGGAATTCGTCAAACCCTGACGGCCGGCCGTCAGCCGTGGCACTGCCTTCAGCGTGAACGCGCGGCCGCGTACTCCAGAGCGGCGCGGATAAAATCCCGAAACAGCGGGTGAGCGGCCATGGGCCGGGACTTGAACTCCGGATGGAACTGGCAGCCTAAAAACCAGGGGTGGTCTTTAAGTTCGACGATTTCGACGAGATCACCGCTGGGGGACACCCCGCTGAAGACCAATCCCTGCTCTTCCAACCGCTGCCGGTAGGCGACGTTGAACTCGTAGCGGTGACGGTGACGCTCCGAAATCGTCTCCGTTTCGTAGGCCCGCAGTGCCAGGCTGCCCGGGGCAAGCCGGCAGGAGTAGGCGCCGAGCCGCATGCTGGCCCCCTTCTGCGAGGATGCGTCCCGGCGCTGGAGACTGCCGAGGCGCTCGTCAAACCACTCGGTCATGAGATAAATCACCGGGTCCGGGGTGAGCTCGTCGAACTCGGCGCTGTTGGCGTGGGCCAACCCCGCTGCGTGGCGGGCGAACTCGATCACGGCGATCTGCATCCCCAGGCAGATCCCGAAATACGGCACCCGCGTCTCCCGCGCAAACCGGGCGGCGCAGACCTTTCCCTCAACGCCGCGGCTGCCGAAACCTCCCGGGACCAGGATCCCATCGGCCCGGTCCAGAATCTCCCCGCAGGTGTCCGGCTGCAGCTTTTCCGAGTCCACGAAATAAAGCTCGACCTTGCTGCGGTTGAACGCGCCCCCGTGGCGCAGGGCCTCGTTCAGGCTCTTGTAAGATTCCGTCAGGTTCACGTATTTGCCGACAATGGCGATGGTGACCTGGTGCCGAACTTCCTGGAAGCTCCGCACCGCCTCCTCCCACGCATCGAGTTTGGGCGCCCGGGTCCAGATGTTGAGCAGCTCGATGATCTTGTGGTCCAGCCCCTCGTGGTGGAAGACCAGCGGCACCTCGTAGATGCAGCCGACGTCCTTGGCGGTGATGACCGCATCCACCCCCACGTTGCAAAACAGGGCGATCTTGGACTTGAGCTCCTTGGACAGGAAACGGTCGGTGCGGCAGAGCAGGATGTCGGGTTGGATACCGATGCTGCGCAGCTCCTTCACGCTGTGCTGGGTCGGTTTGGTTTTGACCTCACCGGAGGTGGGGATGAAGGGTACCAGCGTCAGGTGGATGTAGAGCACGTTTTCCTTGCCCACATCCGTTCGGAACTGGCGGATCGCCTCCAGGAAGGGCAAGCTTTCGATGTCGCCGACCGTGCCTCCGATTTCGACGATGACCACATCGACCCCGTCGGCCACCTGCCGAATGCAGGTCTTGATCTCGTCGGTGATGTGCGGGATGACCTGCACCGTGCCGCCCAGATAATCCCCCCGCCGCTCCTTGGTGATGACCGAGTGATAGATTTTGCCGGTGGTGACGTTGTTGCGCTTGCCCATGGTGGCGCTGGTGAAGCGCTCGTAGTGACCCAAATCCAGATCCGTCTCGGCGCCGTCGTCGGTGACGAAAACCTCGCCGTGCTGGAACGGGTTCATCGTTCCGGGATCGACATTGATGTAGGGGTCCAGTTTCTGCAGGGTCACGGTCAGCCCGCGGCTCTCGAGCAGGGCACCGATGGATGCAGAGGCCAGCCCCTTGCCGAGAGAGGACAGCACGCCACCCGTCACGAAAATGAACTTGGTGGTAAACGGCATACGCGCTCCTTAAAAGATTGTGCTGCAGAAGCTCCCCGCCTCACCGAGCTGTTCTTCAATGCGGATCAATTGGTTGTATTTGGCGACCCGGTCGCTGCGGGACATGGAGCCGGTCTTGATCTGAGCGCCGCTTACCCCTACAACAAAATCCGCAATAAAGCTGTCCTCGGTCTCCCCGGAGCGGTGGGAAATCACCGTGGTGTAGCCGGCGCTCTTGGCCAGTTCCACCGCCGCAATGGTTTCGGTGACCGTGCCGATCTGGTTGAGCTTGATCAGAATCGAATTGGCGATTCCCTGTTCGATCCCCTTGCGGAAAATCTCGGGGTTGGTGACGAAGATGTCGTCCCCCACCACCTGGACCGACCCCCCCAGTCGATCGGTCATCGATTTCCACCCCTTCCAGTCCCCCTCGGCCAACCCGTCCTCGACGGAAATGATCGGGTAGCGCTCCACCATCCCCTCGAGCAGGTCGATCATCTGCGCCGAGCTCAGGCGCTTTTTCTCCGATTTCAGAACATAGCTGCCGCCCTGGTAAAACTCGCTGGCGGCCACGTCCATCCCAATCCCGATGTCTTTTCCGGGCCGGTATCCGGCGTCGGCTATCGCTTGCATGATCAAGCGCAGGGCCGACTCGTTGGTTTCCAGGTTCGGAGCAAAGCCCCCTTCATCGCCCACGGCGGTGCTCAGTCCCTGCTTCTTCAGGATGGCTTTCAGGCGGTGGAAGGTTTCCGCCCCCATCTGCACCGCCTGGGCGAAGGAGGTCGCCCCGAACGGGACAATCATGAATTCCTGAAACTCCAGATTGTTGGCGGCGTGGGCGCCGCCATTGATGATGTTCATCATCGGGATGGGCAGGGTGTGCGCCATGATGCCACCGAGATAACGGTACAGCGGCAGGCCGTAGGCTTCGGCCGCAGCGCGTGCGGCGGCCATGGACACCCCGAGAATGGCGTTGGCGCCCAGCTTGGCCTTGTTGGGCGTTCCGTCGATCTCGATCATGCGCCGGTCCAGAGCGGCCTGATCGGCGGCATCCATCCCGAGGAGTTCCGGGGCGATGCGGTTCGTCGCGTTGGCGACGGCCGTGGCCACACCCTTGCCGCCGTAGCGCTTGGAGCGCTTGTCGCGCAATTCGAGTGCCTCGCGGCTCCCCGTCGACGCCCCGGAGGGGACCGCCGCACGCCCCATGGCGCCGCAGGATAGGTGCACGTCCACTTCGATGGTCGGGTTCCCGCGGGAGTCGAGGATCTCTCGAGCGTTGATTTCAACGATGTCGGTCATGGGGTCCTCCAAGCATTGTCCGCAGCATAAAGCGGGCTGTCAAAGGGTTTCAGCAGTTGACATATCGGCGACAGATGGTACTCTCATGGATCAGGCAAGTCAAGCCGACAGCCGGCAGCTTCCCACGCCGCCGCATAATGGTTTTAGGTCGACATGGCGTCCAAACCAATCGATCTTTATTGCGAATCTCACCTGTTCGTTGCCGCTATCCGGGTTCACGAACATCTTCATGGCGTTCCACCGGCGCTGGAGGAGATCAGCCGCCTGCTCGGCTTCTCCGCCGAACAGGCGGGTTTTGTGTCGCGGCGCCTGGCTGAACTCGGCATCGTCGAGGCGGTTCAGGTCTCTTTCGGAACGCGCTTTTTCATTCGGGACCACTGCAAAATAGAGGAGATTCCCCGCGGTGACGCCGGGCGCCGACTGGAAGACGAAGTCAAAAAATTCCAGGACCTCCAGAAGACGATCACCCGCAGGGTTGAGTCCTTCCAGGCCGAGCAGGCGGGAAAAAAGAAAAACCTGTTCGCGGAGATGGAAAAAAAACTCAAGGAGGAGATCGAGAAAAAAAACAAGCCACTCCCGTGACCTTTTCGGAATACCAACACAACGGTTTGCAATCATATATTTTTATGGGTTGGCCGCATCCTCATTTTACCCTATTAAGCTAAGAGCATGGCGACTTCATTGAAAACCGGCGACAGCATGCACTACCGCAAGCGGATCCGCAAAGATTTGCAGTCGGTCTCGTTGAACGCGGACATGATCCGGCTGCTGCTGGTGATCGATGAGAGCAAGAGTCTCTACCAGATATCCGCCGAAGCGGAAATGGACGCGGTCACTTTTAAGCGAACCCTGGCCGGCCTTCTTACTCAGGGGTTGATCGAACCGGTCCACCGCGAGGTTCCACCGCTCGACCGGTCCTTTCTGAACGCCATGCGTTCCAACCTGACCCGAGTCATCGGGCCCGTGTCCGAGATTCTCATGGAAGATGTCCTGGTGGAAATGGGCCTGGATGCCTCCCGCATCCCGATGGAGCAAGCGGCTGAAATCATCAACCGCATCGCTCTCGAGATTCCAAATGATGCCGGGAAGATTGAATTCAAAAAATCGATGATCCCGATCCTGAAAAACGTCAAACCCTGAGACAGGAGCGCCCTTCATGATGGATATCGCCTGCGATGCATGCGGAAAGCGTTACCGGATTGATGAAACCAAAATGAAAACCGACACGGCCAAGGTCAAGTGCAAGGCCTGCGGCCGTGTGATCCAGGTGACGAAGCCGCCTGCGGCCGTCGACCTGCCGCCCGACTTTGATTTCGAGCTTCCGCCTCTGCCGGCATCCGAGACCGTCCCGGAGACGCCTGCTGACACCCTAGCGCCGCCCCCCGATGCGTTTCCTCCGCAACCGGCCGAACCCGCGCGTGAAGAGACGCGCGCCGAAGGCTCCGGCCTGCAGCCCATGCCCCAGGACCGCAAGGTGCGCGTTGGTCTGTTCAGCAAAACGATTCTCGTGATGCTGATAGTCAGCCTGCTGCCGTTCGGCCTTTTCTGGTTCTTGACCTTTCGCGAGATGAACGATCACATCCGCAGCGATTCGGAAACCTTGATGGCTCAGACCGCCAAGAGCATGGTGGACCAAATCGACGCCTGGCTGAACAGCAACGCCGCGCTGCTGCGAATGGCCGCCACTCTGCCTGAAATCGCTTCCATGAACCGTGACCAACAGGAGCCGGCGCTGAAGGCCATCCACCAGGCGTACCCGTTCATGTATCTGGTGTTCACCGTGGACCCGAACGGCATGAATGTCGGCCGCAACGACAGCAATCCGCTGGTGAGCTACGCCGACCGTCAATATTTCAAGGACATCATGGCCGGCCGGGCCCTCAGCTGGCAATCGGTGGTCGGGCGAACCTCCAAAGTGCCGGCCCTGGTCTTGGCCGTGCCGATCCGGCAGGGCAACCGCGTGGTCGGCGTGATGGCGGCCGCCATGACGGTGGATGACATTTCGAAACGAATCGCAACCTGGAAAAAGGGGGCGACGGGGTTTGCGTTTCTTGTGGACGAGCAGGGCTATGTGATCGCGCATCCCCACAAACAGTTCGGCGAAAAACGGGAGAACCTGAACGGCTCCCCGCTGATTTCGGCCTTTCGCAGCAAGGGGTGGACATCGGCCACCGCAGCGTTCAGCGGTGAAAACGGACTGCCGGTCATCGGCCACGCGCGCAGCAACAGCACCGGCTGGGTGCTGGGGGTGCAGCAGGATGAGAGCGAGATCCTCCAAAACCTGACCATGATCCAACGGTTTGCGTGGACGCTCTTGGCGGTCACGGTGCTCTTGGTCATTGCCATCGCCTGGTTCTCGGCCCGCTCCCTGGTGACCCCCATCATGAAGCTGACGGATGCAGCCGAGCGCATGAGCCTCGGCGATCTGAACGTGAAAATCGATGTCGGGTCCCGGGATGAAATCGGTCTGCTGGCACAGGCCATCGGCCGCATGCAGACCAGCCTGCAGATCGCGATGCGCCGCCTGCGAAAGCGACGGTGAGGAAAGTTCGAAGTGACGAACGTGAGCTAACGTGCCTAAAGTTGAAGAAAGTTGCGGGTACTTTTACGCCTATGGGTAATCCCCGCTGGATGGTTTTAGAACTTTAGGCACTTGACACTTAAGGCACTTTTTCTACTGCAACCCCACCTCCCAGTTCCACCTTCCCGGGCGCTCTTTGAGCGTGACGTGGTTTGGCAGCGGTTCGATCAGGTGGACGAAAAGGCGATAGCCGGCCTGTTCAAGCTGTCTGCGCCGGTCCTGCAAATTCAGCCGCCAGTTGGGATAGACCCACATCAGCGGGCCGTGCCGCACCGACCAGGCCTCCTCCCCCTTCGGGCTGCGAAACGGCGCATCGAGTATCAGATCGGCGGCAGCGGTTCGAGCGACGCAGAGGGGCCAATTGCCGCCGATGAGAACCCCCAGCGGCAAGGGGCTGGAACGAGGCAGTGCCAAGATATCTGCATCGCCGAGCTCCGGGCTGACAATGGCCCCCTCAAAACCAAGAGCGGCCGCGGTTTCCAGCGCCAGGGGATTGGTCAGGTTGCAGAACGGCCCTGCCCAAAGCCGCAGTCGGCTGCCGATGGAATCAAACACGCCGACCTGCCAGGGGTCATTGAGCACAAACGAGCGGCCGCCTCGCGCGCAGGCGGCTGCGACCAAGGCCCGGATCGGCGCAGCGTCGCTCGGGAAAACCACCGGCGGAAGCCACCACCAGGTATGCCGGCAGACCCGTTCAGGGAGAACGGCCAAGGCCGCTTCGCTCAGCCACAACCCGCTGCAGTCCGCTCCGCCGCCCCCGGCCGGATGACGGCAGACCCTCAGTTCAAGGGGTGGAATCCGCCCCCGAAACGGGGCGGGCCGGTTGGGCCTGAAGGAGGACGGCGGATCGAGCGTCAGGGTGCGCTCCGGCAATTCGGCTTCGAGGCCTTTGATCAGATCCTCCAGGGCTTTTTCACGCCGGTCGATCAGGAAGACCGCAGTGCCCTTGGGAGCCTGCCGCACGGCTGCCGAGAAAAAATGGCGCCCCCCCTTGGGAACGAATCGGCCGATGCGCTCGATGCCGTGTCCCGGTTCGTCCTCATATCCGATCCGCAGCAAGTCCCCCTTGAGAAGCTCCTCGTTCGGGTTGAAAAAGGAGGCGCGGCCGCCGCCTTTGACTCTGCCGATGAGCAGCCCGGAGCCGGTCGCACTCCGTGTGTCGACCGGGTTCTGGGGCCTTTGGGGCAAAAAATGGTAGTGAGTCCCGGGCCGACCCAAGGCCCGGGCCAGCAGATCGAGCGCGGCTTTTTTCATCCGGGTGTCGCCCGCGTGGTCCCGCAGCATGCGGTAGGCGGCGACGGTGTAATAGACATAATGCGGCCCCTTCTTGCGTCCTTCGATTTTCCAGGCGCGAATTTGGGGGATCGTCAGCAGCACCTTGACCAGCACGTCCAGGTTCAGGTCCTGACAGGAAAAAAAACGCCGCTGCTCGCCTGCCTGGTCATACACTCGTCGGCACGGCTGCACGCAGCGCCCCCGCAACCCGCTCCGGCCGCCCAGAAAACTGCTCCAGTAACAGCGCCCGGACACTCCGTAGCAGAGGGCGCCATGGATGAACACTTCAAGGCCCAGCCCGGGGGGGCAAGCCGCCGCCATGGCTTTGATCTCGTCAATCGTCAACTCCCGCGGCAGAACCAGGCTGTCGACGGGCAGCTTCGCGCGGATGACGGGCAACGCCTCCGGGAAGCTCACATTCGCCAGCGTGGACCAAATAACCTGTCCTGCGAAACCGGTCTGCCGCACAAGTCCCGCCATCGCCAGGTCCTGCACGATCACGGCGTCGGGGTGCACATACCGGTTCAACTGGTCAAGCAGCCTGCCGGCGGCGTCCAGCTCGCCTGCCGTGATCAGCGTGTTCAAGGTCACAAAGACCCGGGCGCCCTTTGCATGCGCCAGCTCTGTGAGGGTGCCCAACTCGTCCAGGGAGAAATTTTTAGCTTCCATGCGCGCCGAAAACGCTTTCAGCCCGCAGTAAACGGCCTCCGCTCCGGCCGCTAAGGCGGCCAGAAAAGAGGCTCGATTCCCGGCCGGCGCCAGGATGGCCGGCGGCTGAGCATCAGGGGCGCCGGCGTCAATCCGATTATCGGTCATGGACACTCATTCCTCTGGAGCAGGCAACTACCAGTAAAAGCGTTTATTTCAAAGCTGAAAGTTGATATAATCTACCACAAAATCAATGAATGTTGCAGTCCAACGCGGAATCACACCCAAAAGGGGCCTCCATGACATCAACGATCGACGATCAGGTCAGCGGGCTGGTGGATGAGACACGCGCGGCGCTGCTGAAGGGGGTTGCCGCCAACATGCCGGACATCACCCTGAGCGACCGGCACCTGTGCGATCTCGAAATGCTCGCCACCGGCGGCTTTTCACCGCTGCAGGGGTTCATGACCCGGGCCGACTATGAGCCGGTGCTCGACCGCATGCGGCTGGCGGCGGGGGCCGTGTGGCCGGTCCCGATCTGCCTGGACGTACCCGAGATCGGGGCCCGCCGCCTGGAAGCGGGCCAATCGGTGGCGTTGCGCGACCCGGAAGGATTTCTGCTGGCGGTCTTGCACATCGAGGACCTCTGGCCGGTGGATCGCGCGAAGGAGGCGGCTCAGGTCTACGGTACTGTAGATCCGTCCCATCCCGGCGCGAACTACCTCCTCAACAAGACCGGCGACACCTACATCGGCGGCCGGCTCGAAGTGATCAGCCTGCCGCTTCACTATGATTTCCGCAAAATCCGGCTCACCCCGGGCGAGATCCGGACAACTGTCCGCAAGCTCAACTGGCAGCGCATGGTGGGCTTTGTTACCGAAAACCCTATCCACCGCCCCCAGTTCGAAATGACCCTGCAGGCAATGCGGCAAGCCCGCGCCAACCTTATGATCTTGCCCGTGGCCGGAATGACCAAGCCGGGGGACTTCGACCACTACACCCGGGTACGCTGTGTCCGCAAGGTCGTCCAGCACTACCCGCCCGAGGCCTATCTGCTCAACCTGCTGCCCCTGTCCATGCGCATGTCCGGGCCGCGGGAGGCGCTGCTGCACGCCATCATCTGCCGTAATTACGGCTGCACGCATTTTATCGCCGGCCGCGACCACGCCGGTCCCGGGTGTGATCCGAGGGGCAAACCCTTCTACGGCGTGGACGATGCCTGCCGGCTGGTCGAGGAGCACGCCCGGGACATCGGCATCGAGATCATTTCCTTTCCCGAAATGGTATACCTGCCCTTCGAGGACGAGCACCGCAGCGCCGACCAGGTCCCCCCAGGGACCCAGACCATTTCCCTCTCCGGAACCGACATCCGCCGCAGGGTGCGCGAGGGCCGGCGGATTCCGGAGTGGGCCACCTTCCCCGAGGTCATCGCCGAACTCCAGCGGGCCTATCCTCCGCCCGATCGGCAGGGGTTCAGTATTTTCATGACTGGCCTCTCCGGCGCCGGCAAGTCCACCATCGCCCGGATCCTCTATTCCAAATTCCTGGAACGCGGCGAACGGCCGGTGACCCTGCTGGACGGCGACATCGTCCGCCATAACCTCTCGAGCGAGCTCAGCTTCTCCAAGGAGCACCGGGACGTCAACGTGCGCCGCATCGGCTTCGTGGCCTCCGAGATCACCAAAAACCGCGGCATCGCCATCTGCGCCCCCATCGCACCCTATGCCAAAACCCGGGCCGAGATCCGCAGCGCCATCCAAACCCACGGCGGGTTCATCGAGGTTCACGTAGCAACCCCGATCGACGAGTGCGAGAAGCGCGACCGCAAGGGCATGTATGCCAAAGCCCGCGCCGGGCTCGTCAAGGGGTTCACCGGTATCGACGACCCCTACGAGGCGCCCGAATCCCCCGAGGTCCGAATCGACACCACGCACGTGAGCCCGGACGAGGCCGCGCAGGAGATCCTGCTCTACCTGGGGCAGCGGGGGTTTATATGAACATCCTGGTCACGGGCGGCGCAGGCTACATCGGCGCCCACTGCTGCAAAGAGCTCGCCGCGCACGGCTTCCATCCGGTAGTCTTCGACGACCTCTCGAAGGGCCACCGCGACAACGTCCGCTGGGGCGACTTCTATCAGGGCAGCACCGACAGTCTTGGCGACCTCAGGGGGTGCCTGGGGCGCTTCCGGGTCGACGCCGTCATGCACTTTGCCGCCTTCATCGAGGTCGGGGAGTCCGTCGCCGATCCGGCGACCTACTATCGGAACAACGTTTGCGGCTCGCTCAATCTCCTGCACGCCATGGTGCAGCGCGGAATTCGGCACCTGGTCTTCTCATCCTCGGCGGCGGTCTATGGCAACCCCACGCAGGTGCCGATCGATGAGGAGCATGCCCGGGCGCCTCTCAGCCCCTATGGCTGGAGCAAACAGATGGTGGAGACCATGCTGGCCGATTTCGGCACCGCCTGGGGGCTGCGCGCAATGGCGCTGCGCTATTTCAACGCCGCCGGCGCAGACGCTTCCGGGGAAATCGGGGAGCAGCACACCCCCGAAAGCCACCTGATCCCCAGGCTGTTGAATGCCGCCATAGCCGGCAGCCCGTTCCAGGTCTACGGGACGGATTATGCGACGCCGGACGGAACCTGCATCCGGGACTACATCCATGTAACGGACCTGGCCCGAGCGCATGTGGCCGCGCTCGAGCATCTGCTGAACGGGTGGGCGGGCGGCGCCTTCAACCTGGGCCAGGGCCGGGGGTTTTCCGTGAGGGAGGTCATCCGCAAGGCCATGGAGATTACCGGCCGGCCGATTCTGGTTCACGAGGCCGCACGGCGTCCGGGGGATGCGCCCGTGCTGATCGCTTCCAACGAAAAAGCCCGGCGCGAGCTGGGCTGGACACCAAACCACAGCGGCCTGGAGAACGTTATTGCCACTGCCTGGCAATGGCACCAGCGCTTGCGCTGCTGAGGAATATCCGATGCCCGAACGCATTCTCATCATCGGTGAACTCGCGGGCGAGGTGGACGCCTATGCCGACAGCCTGGCGCAGGACTACACCCTCAGCCTGGCCCCCAGCATTCTGGAGGCAGGCAAACGCCTCCAGAAAGAAGCCTTCGCCCTGATCCTGTGCGACCTCCGCGACGACTGCAAGGACATCGCCGAGATCATCGCCACGCTTCAGCGGTTGTCGCCGTCCACGCCGATCGTCGTCGCCTCCCAATCTTCGGATGCCCATCAGATCGTGGCGGCCGTCAAGGCCGGTGCCGCGGATTTCATCACTACGCCGTTCGTCAGTGAAAAACTGCGTCTTGCGGTGCGCCGCGCCCTCGAGCATCGCAGTCTTAAAAATGAAATCGACTATCTGCGGCGCGAGCAGGATGTGATCTACGACCCCCAGCAGATCATCGCCGTCAGCCCCGCGATGCAAAAGACCATGGCCGGCATTCAGCGCCTGGCCCAGACCGAGTCCACCATATTGATCACCGGCGAAACCGGAACCGGCAAGAGCTTTGCCTCCGGCAATATCCATTTCAACAGTCCCCGCCGCCACAAACCGTTCGTCAAGGTGAACTGCGCCAACATCCCGGAGACGTTGCTGGAGAGCGAATTGTTCGGCCACGAGCGGGGCGCCTTCACCGGTGCCGACAAAACCCGCAACGGCCGCTTCGAGCAGGCACATGGCGGAACGCTCTTCCTGGACGAGTTCTGTGAGCTGTCCTTCGGGTTGCAGTCCAAGCTGCTGCGGGTGCTCGAAGACAAGTCCTTCGAACGGTTGGGCGGCAACAAAACCATCCAGGTCGATGTGCGGGTCATTGCCGCCACCAACCGCGACATCGAGTCCCTCGTGCGCCAAGGCCGGTTCCGGGAGGACCTCTACTACCGCATCAACGTGCTGCGAACCCACCTGCCTCCGCTGCGGGAGCGGCAGGCGGACATCGAGCCGCTGTCCTGTTACCTGTTGAACAAACTCAGCCGCTCGCTGAAAAAAGCCGCCACGGGGTTTTCCCCGGAGGTAATTCGTATGTTCCAGGAGTACCCCTGGCCCGGCAACATCCGCCAGCTCTCCAACACCATCGAGCGGGCGGTTCTGGTGGAGGAAGGACCCCGCATCCAGCCCGAGAGCGTTTCGCTGCCCGAGCTTCAAAAACCGGCTTCGGCAGCGGTGGAGCCACCCCCGGGCCTCAAGCTCACGGCCGACCAGGAAAAAGATCTCATTTTCAAAGCGCTCCGGGAAAACCTCTGGATACAGAAGGATGCTGCCCGCCAGCTGGGCATCTCCCCGCGGGCCCTGAACTACCGTGTCAAAAAATTCGGTATCAGCCACCACCGCTGGCGCAAGAACAAATAATACGAACCCCGTGACGATCCAGAACCTGCTGGGCCACTTTAGGGATCCGTTTCCGGTAGAATGCGATTCTATCGCAATAAAGAATAATTTCCTATGGCAAAGAAAAAGCGTGATCTGGATAGGGCGGCATCAATAGTTTTCGGCATAGAGCTCAAAAAAGGCCTGTGGATGTGAACAGGTCGGACACGTAAGAGGTGCTTCGAAGGCCTCGACGACACGTCCGCACTCCCTGCATCTCCAATAGACTTTCTGTGGCTTCTTGAAGACGCTTTTGTTCTGCACGGCTTCAGCCAGTTTGTTGTAACGCCGTTCGTGCCATTCCTCCACGGCGCCTACCTGCTTGAAAAGCTCTGCCGCATCTCGAAATCCTTCCTGGGTGGCTTCGTCGGCAAAGCCTGTATAAAGAGTGGTCCATTCGTGTCGCTCGCCAGCAGCCGCCGCTTTCAATTGAGCCAAAGTGTCGCCACCGACCCCTGCCGGGTAACTCGCGGTGATCGTCGCCTCCCCGCCCTGAAGCAGCTTGAAAAAGAGCTTGGCATGTTGCTTCTCGTCATCTGAGGTTTCAAGGAAAAGGCTGTTGATCTGTTCATAACCCTCTTTTCGAGCAATGCTTGCTGCGAATGAGTAACGGTTACGTGCCTGCGACTCGCCTGCAAAAGCGGCAAGCAGATTGTGTTCCGTCTTGGATCCTTTCAACGTCGGCATGATTACGCTCCTCCTCCATCTTTGGTTTAATTTAGGTTAGGTGTTCGAAAATGGCATCGCTGCACGACTGTATTTTGCGGTATGGGACATTACAGAATACCTTTGTTGCGCAATGCATGAGCCACTAAAAACGTCTGCCACTCCTTGTCGGCACTGCCCCAGGTGCCGTCACGGTTTTGGCCTTCGATAACGTGTTTCAATGCATTGTCGAATTGGGCATTGGCCTCAGGCATACTGAGGTGAGCCATAGCATTGAAGGCCTGGAAAAAGGGGATTTTGGCGCCCCAGTCGCCGTGTGGGGTCTGCTTAGAGGCAAACCATGATACGGCTGATCGGGTCGCCGGCCGGAATCGATCATCCGGATGCACGACCAATGCTCGCAGTGCATTGTGCATGGCGGCCGCGTTACGGCGAAACGCTGCGGATTCGGCCACATTGGCCGCCAATTGTGCGTAAATTGGATCAACTTCCGGATCGGTTGCTTTGCCGAAAATGGCCGCCAGAAAAAGCGACGCCGGCCCGATGAAAAATTCCCAGCGTGTCGCGGCAAATGGAAGTCCGCTGATGAACCGATTCCCATAAGCCGTGTGCTATGTCAGAAATTCTCGGATCTTGTGGCCAGCTGGATATTTTGATCGATAGTATTCCGTGCAAGCGGATATGGCAAATCAATAATTGATCCCATGCTTTTCCAGAGGCCTTGGGTTATAAGAACAGTTACCTTGGAGTTCAATTCCACCTTAAAAACTGGTACAAAACCTGGGGGCAAGCCGCTGCCCAGCGCAAGGGCTATGAATCAATTTCCCGGCAGAGAGATTTTCGCCGACAACCCTTTTTTACGCCAGGCAGAAATTTACCGGCGGGACCTCAATAGGTTGTAAAAGGGATGAACATTCGGAATAAACTGGAAATCCTGGCCGGCGCGGCCAAATACGACGTTTCCTGCGCCTCCAGCGGCAGCCGGCGCGAAAACCGGAACGGCCGCCTCGGCAACGCCGCGCCCAGCGGCATCTGCCACTCGTTTACAGAAGACGGCCGTTGCGTATCGCTCTTGAAGGTCCTGTTCACCAACTTCTGCATCTACGACTGCGCCTACTGCGCCAACCGCGCCAGCAACGACCTCCCCCGTGCGGCCTTTACGCCGGCCGAGCTGGCCGACCTGACCATCGACTTCTACCGGCGCAATTTCATCGAGGGCCTTTTCCTGAGCTCCGGGGTGATCCGCAGCCCGGACGACACTATGGAGCTGTTGATCCGCACCGTGCGCGATTTGCGCTCCCGCGGGTTCAACGGATACATTCATCTGAAATGTGTGCCTTACACGAGCCGCCCTCTGATCCGCGAGGCCGGACTGCACGCCGACCGTCTGAGCGTCAACATCGAGCTTCCATCGGAGGACAGCCTGAGGCGACTGGCCGGCGACAAGACGTATCGCTCTGTCCTCGAACCGATGGGGGTCATACGTGAAACCATTCTCGAAACCAGCGAGGACCGCAGACGCTTAAAAAGAGTACCTGCTTTTGCGCCGGCCGGTCAGAGCACCCAGTTGATCATCGGCGCCAGCCCCGAATCGGACTACGACATCCTGCACGTATCGGACAGACTCTACCAGGATCAAGCCCTCAAACGCGTCTATTATTCCGGTTATGTCCCCATCAACGCAGCGGACCCCAGGCTGCCGGAGCTTGCGGAGCCGCCGCTGACGCGTGAGAACCGGCTCTATCAGGCCGATTGGCTGATGCGGCTGTACGGTTATTCGGTGGAGGAAGTCATCCGGCCCGAAGAACCTTATCTGGATCTCAAGATCGATCCCAAGCTTGCCTTTGCACGGCGGCAGCCGGATCTGTTCCCGGTGGACATCAACTCGGCCGACTATTCCATGATCCTCAAAGTCCCGGGAATCGGCCTGCGCTCGGCCAAACGCATCGTCAGCCTGCGTCGGCAGGGGAAAATCCGTTACGAACACTTGCAGCAGATGGGGGTGGCGCTCAACCGCGCCAGGAATTTCATTTTCTGCCCCGGCCAACCCGAGACTGACCGGTCGACCCCTCGCCCTGGCTTTGCGCCTCAGACGGCTTTGTCGACCGGCCGAAAACCATCGCCGGCCGTGCCTTCATCGACATGCTCGGCATTGCCGTTGGTCTTTTTAAGCGACGGGACCTTTGATGGACTGTTGACAGCCATATTCGAGACCTACGATAGAAAGGTCGAACCGGTTCAGATCCGGCCCCGGGCAGACCATCGGCCGTCGCTTTTTGAGAGCTGCGTGGAAATAGCGTGTGATCCGGAAAAGGCCAAGCGAGTGTGGAGAGGCCTCAAGCGGCATCTGGGTTCAGAGGCCAGGTCGCAGATCCATCAGGCCTACCTGACCGGAGAACCGGATGTCGAAACCCTGATCTACCGTCGCATTCGGCTGGCCCTGCCGCTTCGCGGAAAAAGCGCGGATGTGGAGGCCCCGGCCATCTGTCTCGCCATCGAGCGCCTCAGCCAAAAAGTCCGCCGGGAGGCACACCGCATGAAGGGACTGGTGCGCTTTACAAAAACGGAACCCGATCTTTTTTGGGCCATGATCAACCCGCGCTACGACATCCTGCCTCTTGTACGCCGGCATTTTGAAAAGCGCTACGCTGACCAAAGTTGGGTCATTTTTGATACCGTCAGAAATTATGGACTGTATTTCGATAAACAGAAAACCAGAGAGATGCGGTCTTATTCCGGGCCTTTTCCAAGGGATTTCGAGGCGTCCGACGCCGATGAGGAGACCTGCCGGCAACTCTGGAAAACCTATTTCATCGCAGTCAACATCACTGAACGCAACAACCCCAGGCTGCATTTACGCCAACTGCCGCGGCGATACTGGCAGTACCTGCCGGAGAAAGGCTGAATGGCCGGCTGGTGGCCAACGGCGATGCCCCCTTGCTGGCAAAGGCGATCGATCGAGTGGCTTCACGGTCAGCGGCAAGATTTGCCGCAGCGATCCGGCAGACCGAGCAGGAGTTTGCCTAGCCGCATATCGCCTCCGCCGTGTGGATCGGGTGCACGGTCAGAGCCCCATACCAATAGAATTAATGATAAAGAACCGATTGATTTTAGCGCGCCCATTCTCACCTCATCTTGAATTTACTTATTAAGCCTGCTCAGGCACGCATTTGAGTACAAAAAAAGGGCTCAGATAAATTCTCTGAGCCCTTTCTTGGATGATTTACAAAATTCAGCCCGCAATCGACACTGGTGAATGTTTCCCGATATATTCCATGGTCTCTTCGTATTTGCCGCGCATATCGACCGAGCCACTGTCGATATCCTTCTTCTGGGGGGTCCACTCGGTGGGGCACTCGTTTTTCAGCTGTTCGATGCGGGACGACATGTCAGTGATGAGAATGTTCAGATCTTGAATGTTGGGCAACACTTTTTCTAATTCCTTGGATCCAAGGCTTTCGACCTTACGGGTAAGGTCATACATTTTCGCCTTCCATGCGATCAATTCCATTTCCATGCCTTTGCAGTAGTCAATAACGTTCATGAGTTCCTCCTTTTAGAATGTTTTTACCTTTGCTGCAGTTTGTGTCTGTTATACGCTAAATTTAAATATACCGTCAATGATTTTTCAGGTCCTTGGCTTTGTCAAAAAGCACTAACATCAATCAAACGGCACCCTAACATGACTTGGAAATCTGCCGGATTGCCAATTGACAATTTTCAGTCCGGTGGGTTGGAAATTCAGCTGTATGTGAAATGTTTTATCGAAAGGCAACCCTGATTGACGCGTCCGATCCGATCACGGTGTATCATTCGCCACCACCACCGCTTCGCCGATACGGACGAAGACCCGCATTCCCCCTTGCGCCATGAGTTCTGGTGGAGCCACATCGACATAACGTACTATCTTCTCAAATTGATGTCCTGGGTGGGAATCGTATGGGGTTTAAGACCCGTATGTTTGCGATGGGTGATGTCGGCATTCCCGCCCTGGGCATGGAAGCTATTCCGAAGCAGGTCGGCAGCTTGATCGAGCCCGATCGCTTTAGATTCGACAGCAAAGTTCAATCCATTGACCACGCGCTGCCGGACCAGCCCACCCCTGCTCCCGATCCTATGGCGGCCGTCGGCGAGCTGCGGCCCGGGATCTTTGTCTGCGGCGAATACGGGAGCCTGCCTTCGATTCAATGGGCCTTGCTGTCAGGGCGCCTAGCTGCCGAAGCGGTTTCAGCGGCATTGGCCCATTGATATCGGAGCTGGCTGTATAACCAAGAGCCCCTGAAAGGGATAGGTTTTTTGATTGAGAGCAGTTACCGAAAAACCCTAAGAGTGCTCATCCCTCCATCAACGTGCAAAACCTGACCGGTGACCCAGTTCGCGGCATCGGAAAGGAGAAAAACGGCCAGGCGGGCAATGTCCTGCGGCGACCCGATCCGTTTCATGGGATGGCGCTCCGCGGCCGCTTGACGCTTTTCATCGCTGGACAGCATGCTTGCCGCCAGGGGCGTATCGGTCAACGAAGGGGCGATCGCATTCACGCGGATGCGAGGGGCCAATTCGGCGGCCAATGATCTTGTCAGGCCTTCAACGGCACCTTTGGCGGCGGCGATGGATGCATGAAAGGGCATCCCGGTTGTTACCGCAACCGTGCTGAACAGCACGATAGAAGCGCCGGTGGCCGAATTTTTTAGGTTAGGCAGGCATGCTTTGATCATGTGAGCCGCACCCAGGAAATTGACCTGCAGGTCTTCTAACAAATCCTCTCGCGTAAGACGTTGAAACGGCTTGAGCCGGATCGTTCCCGGGCAGTACGCCAGTCCGTGCAACGCCTCCGGCAAACCCTCCAGAAGGTCAGGGGGCTGGGCGACGTCCAAACTCAGATGATGCACCCCACGAAGGCCGGTGAGTTTATCACTCGTCCTCGACCCCACATAGATTTCATCTCCCCGATGCGAAAGCTCGTTGACGATTTCAAGCCCAATTCCCGAGCTTCCCCCGGCGATCAAGTACTTTTTGGCATCCATTTCAAAGCCTCTTTTTAGGCCGCCTAAAATGTGATTTTCATTTGATCCTTTGCGATCACGCAATTCGGCTTTTTCAGACTGTGGATGATACTTTCAAAATTTCCGGTCTTTTTGACGTATCTCATCTTTTCGCATCGGCATTGAGTCGATCAATTGAAAAATCTCTTCCAATCTGACCTGATCGTTTCGTTTGAGCTTTATGCCCCCATCTTTGCCCACGAGGATCACCGTAAATTCATCCGGGGCTATCCCAAATTGTTTTCTAATAGATGCGGCTTTCTGGGGTTCTATTCGGCTGCGATTCATTCTTGACGTTCCGGATTCGAGGATTTCAAAAACCACAAGATCCCGGTCGTCGACATCAGCTTGCCGAGATGAGATTTCATTTGCCAGGCTCTGGAAATTCGACTGCGCGTTATCCGCGGCAAAAACTAAAAGCAACCGCTTTTTCCACTGAAGATGTGTAATATCTACATCCATGGTGGTTGCCGGCTGGCTGGTAAAAATCGAAGCAATGACAATAACCGTCAAGATCATATGTCTAAGTCAGATTATAATTTGGTGTATTCGAACCGCCATTTGCCAAATCGCAAAGGGAGCGACCCGTCGCGTCGCTCCCTGCATCAACAGCCCGAAAAAGCGATTCATTTGGCTGCCGTGTAGTTGATGACCGCCGCGGGTTCGAGGACACGGAATGTGAAGGATTCGGTGAAATACAGCTTGGCCTTGGTTTGAGTGTGGCTCTCATAGCCGATCGCCAGGTCCTGCCCGAGGATCAGTTGAAGGTCTCCCCCACGCCGCGTCACCATGTAGGCCTCATTCTCAAAATCCCCGCTGAGATAAGGGCTCAGCAGCACGGCACCTCCCAATACGGACTCCGCCTGCATCTTCACGGGATACCCCTGCACATGCGCCGACATCCGGCTCCACAGCTTGGGTCCGACGATGAAGCTGTACGGGCCATCGATGGAGCGGCTGGTGAACGCCGTCACACCCTCGGCGATGCCTTCGAGCAGTTGCTCGGGCTTGGAGCCGATGGTCAGACACTCGTCGCCGGCACACGACTTCAGCCCCCGGATATTGGCCTCCGGCAAGCCATGGTAAATACTCTTCTCTTCGAAAAGCGCAATTTTGCGGGCGGCATCCTCCATGGCGGAAAGGTCCACGTCCTTTGCGCCGCGCACCACGTTGTCCATCTCCTGAATGTCAAGCTCGAAAGGCACCCGCACCTCGACAACCTGATGGACCTTGCGAACGCCGTACATCGGCCCGGCTTTGGGTTGTTTCTCGGGATACAAGAGCCGGCCTTCCGGCACCCCCGGAAAGTCGGTTCCCATCGGTCCGGTCACATCCAGGAACTTGCGCCCTGAGAGCATCGCCTTGAGGCTGCGCGTCGCCTGGGCGTCTATCTCGGTCCAGGCTTCCATCGGGATCGGGGCCAGCTCGCGTTTTAGAATGTCCATACAACCTCCTTCAAGATTTTGGATTTAATTATCACACAGAAAACCATTCTTGTTGGCTACCCTTTGAGGCTTCCGATGCCGAGGCCCACGGCAGGGTTGGATGCCGTTTGCGCCGTGGTGAGCGGCTCCGGTTTGACAGCCTTAACCGGTTTGGGGCGTTTGGCGGAAAGCGTCGGCGGCAACTCCGGTGCAACGGCCCCCAGCAGCTTGTCTCTGGCTTCGGCGAAAAGGCGGCCGAGCGTGTTGAGGTCCTCTGCGGTGAACAACTGCCGTGCCATCGGGAAAATCTGGGCTTCCTCCTCATCCAGGTGGTGG
Organism: Desulfobacterales bacterium; assembly: GCA_041736435.1. GTDB lineage: Bacteria > Desulfobacterota > Desulfobacteria > Desulfobacterales > SpSt-501 > SpSt-501. The sequence goes on from JBGSTS010000073.1 coordinate 43,035, forward strand.
GTCGTGTATTCCCCCAGGCCTTCAATTTTGATGGAAAAACGTTCGTGGTCGCGGGGGAATCGCTCGGAGTCCTTGATGATCAACTCAATGATGTGATGCTCGTTGACCGCCTCGAGCGCATCGCGGCGAGCCGGGGCGAAGCCTTCAAGCAGATCGTAAAAGTACTTCTCCTCCATGGTGTGGTGCACGACCAGGTTGCGAAGGAACTGATCAAAAACCTCCGGGTTGGTTTCGGATTGCTGGTAGAGCTGTCTCAAGATGGCGTGGTGGCTGACGAGTGCATCGATGACATCCATGGGTCCTCCAATCGGTAAGGGTTGGTGACGATCTTCTCCGACGTTGACGTTACCTTTTGAATCCAAAAATGTAACCATCCATTCCAAAAGCGCCAGCGACCCTTCACGGTGGAATTCGCTTTTGCCTTTTTTTTCCCATCTACAGGCACTATAGTCAACTTACATTGTCGGTTAAAGGGAGGCAGATGTGGAAACTCAACTAAATGTATTGGGTGGGGTTTTGGAAATATGCTGTGATACTCCCAAAACAGGCTTTTTTCGCACGGGAAAATGTGAGACCGGCCCTGGGGATGAAGGCGCGCATGTCGTATGCGCCCGCCTCACCAGGGAATTTTTGGATTATACCAGATCGAGAGGCAACGACCTCAGCACGCCTCGCCCCGAGTTAGGGTTCCCAGGCCTTAAGCCCGGTGACCGCTGGTGCCTCTGCGCCCTTCGCTGGAAAGAGGCGCTGGGGGCCGAAGTTGCACCTCCGGTCGTATTGGCAGCAACCCACGAGACCGCTCTCCGGTACATCTCGATCGAGGTGTTGAATCAGCATGCCATCGATGGCCAAAACAGGATCCATGAATCGGACCCGGACAGGTAAATTACCGACTATCTCCGTCTCGCGACACTATCACGCATCGCCGCAAGCGGCATGGCAATTATTGACAGACACCACCCTGTGGCCCCTGTGGGGGCCGACGGTGCGGGGAGTCAGGTGCTCCGAGCGCTTCATCCGTAAAGGATCCGAGGGCAAGGTGCTCACGTGGATCGGTTTGTGGGTCCCCTTCCTCATTACCGAATACGATGCGTTGCGCTTTTGGGGTTGGAAGGTCGCCGGCATTCGCGCGACCGGACATCGATTGATCGCCTGCGATGAAAATTCCTGCCGGGTGGTCTTCGAGTTGCCCTGCTGGTGGCTTCCGTATGTCATCGTCTGCCGAAGAGCCGCAACCAACATGGCCAAGCTTCTAAAGTGCAAATGATGCCGATTGATCCGCTGCAGATAATTCGGGCTTATCCCGACCACCTTCGAGAGCGGATAAGGCGCCTCAATCGCCTTCCTGTTCAAGAAGAGCGCGGTTTCGTTCTTTACTGGATGCACCATGCGGTCCGCGGCCACGAGAACCCGGCCTTGGACGCGGCTATATTTGCCGCGAACCTTCTGCGAAAACCGGTGCTGGTCTACCAGGGGCTCGGCGGACGCCATCCATACAACTCCGACCGGCACCACACCTTCATCATGGAGGGATGCCGGGAGGTCCAGCGGGAGCTCAACGCCCGAAACCTTTCCTACTGCTTCCACCTGGACAGGGATCCGGCAACGCCGGCGCCCCTGATGAAGCTTGCGGCCCGGTCGGCGCTCACCCTGACCGAAGATTTTCCGGCACCTCCCCTCAATGCCTGGGCCGACCGAGCAGCCGCAAGGCTTCCCACGGCTTTCTGGGCGGTTGACACGGCCTGCACCCTGCCGATGCAGCTCCTCAAAACGTCTTACGCGCGAGCTTTTCTATTTCGAAAGGATACGTGGGCGGAATTCGAAGCGAGGATCGCCCGCCGCTACGATGAGCAGGAGACTGCCATCGACCGGCACCAGAGCGTTCTCGACCCTGAATGCCTCGACCTTCAATCCGCGGAGCTTGGCGAGTTGTGCGCTCGCTGCCGCATCGACCACACGATCGCTCCGGTCCCCCACACCCAGGGAGGCTCGACTGCGGGCTACGCCCGCTGGGAGCAGTTTAAACGTCACGGCCTGCCGACTTACGCGGACACCCGCAATGATGCCGCCATTGCGTTCCCAAAAGGCGTCAGCCGCATGTCGGCTTACCTGCACCATGGCCACGTTTCGCCCTTCCGCATTGCCCGGGAGGCCGCCCAATTCGGAGGAGACGGCGCCGAAAAATTCCTGGACGAAATGCTGATCTGGAGGGAGCTGGCTCACAACTTCTGTTTTCACCATTCGCATCCCCACCAGCTTGCCTGTCTGCCTTCCTGGGCGCTGCGGACGCTGGAGGACCACCGGCACGACTCGCGCCGGCCCGTCTATACCCGGGAGCAGCTGCTCCGGGGGACGACCGGCGACCCCCTTTGGGACGCCGCCCAGCAATCGCTCCTGATCCACGGCGAACTGCATAACAACCTCCGGATGACCTGGGGCAAGGCCCTTCTGCAGTGGATGACCACACCGGAGGCGGCCCTGCAAACGATGATCGAATTGAATCACCGATTTGCGCTGGACGACAGCGACCCCAATTCCTACGGAGGCATCCTGTGGTGTTTAGGTCTCTTCGACCGTCCCTTCCCGCCGGAAAAGCCGATCATCGGGACGTTGAGACCCCGTTCGACCCGGTCGCACGCCGCAAGACTCGATCTCGAAACCTACCGAGGGCGCGTATCCAAACCGGCCGCCTCGGTTTCGCTCCGGGTGGCCGTCGTCGGAGCGGGCATGTCCGGATTGGTCGCCGCACGGAGCATCGCCGATCACGGTCATGCGGTTCAGGTATTTGAAAAGAGGCACGTGGCCGGCGGTAGGATGTCCACCCGCTATATGGGCGACTATGCCTTCGATGACGGCGCCCAGTATTTCACCGTGCGCGATGAGCGGTTCGAAAGATGGATCGACAGCTGGGTGGAGTCCGGGATCGTCAAGCGGTGGGAAGGTCGAATCCGCGTGCTGCGAAACGGAGACGTCCGGCCCGAGAACCGGGAGCAAATCCGTTATGTGGGCGTTCCGGGAATGAATGCCGTCGCCCGGCATCTGTCGGATTCCTTGAGCGTTCGCTGGGGCACCTGCGTGAGGCGAATTCGCAAAGAGGGGCGGGCCATCGTCCTGTTGGATGAGAAGGGCGCTCAATTGGGAGGATACGACGCGCTCATCGTCTCCGCACCACCCGAGCAAAGCGTTCAACTTCTCAGCGGAGCAACCCCCCTGGTCGACCGAGTGGCCGGCGTCCGCATGGACCCATGCTGGTCGGTCATGCTGGCTTTCCGAGATCCGCTGGATCTAAATGCGGACGGCCTCTTCATTCACGGTTCCGGCCTGCTTTGGGCCGGCCGGAATTCGAGCAAGCCCGGCCGCGGGACGGCCGACACCTGGGTGCTGCATGCCGGTTCGGAGTGGTCTTCAGCCCACCTCGAACTCGACCCCGATGAGCTCGCCGGCCAGCTCACAAAGACCTTTTTCGATGCAGCCGGCAGGCCGGCCGTCGAACCACTGCTGGTGTCCGCCCATTGCTGGCGACATGCCCGGGCCGCCAACCCCCTGGAAGAAGAATGCCTGTGGGACCCTGAGGAAAAAATCGGCGTTTGCGGCGACTGGTGCTGCCGCTCCCGGGTCGAAGGTGCTTTTTTGAGCGGTGCGGCATTGGCCGGCAGGATCCTTGGCGCTGCGGGGACGTGGCAGAAATCGTCAAGGAAGGGTGCTTCCTTTTGGTAACTCCACAACGCGGATACTCCTCCAATGAAACAACGGGATGCCCGTCGCCAAAAAGCTCAGACGTATAGGGGGCAAGCGCCCGTCAAATGGTGTGCGGTATGCGGGCGCGAAATTTCATGGCGCCGGAAATGGCGCCGGGATTGGGGCAACGTAAAGTACTGCTCGGACAACTGCCGGGCTTCGGGGTTAACGTCACTTGATATTGAAATCGAAAAGACGATTTTGAAGCTTCTGCAGGATCGTCCCGCCGGCGAAACGATCTGTCCCAGTGAGGCGGCCAGAACCCTGCAGCCCTGCGAAACAGACGACTCCTGGAAGGTATTGATGGAACCGATCCGGCGCGCCGCCAGGAGGTTGTCAGCCCGCGGGGAGATCGCATGGCTTCAGGGCGGCCGGCCGGTTGATCCTTCGAGGGCCAAGGGGCCTGTTCGTTTGAAACTCACTTGCTCTATGGGAGATTCTCATGACCACACACAAGCTGTTTGAACCACTGAAAATGGGGGACGTTGAACTCAAGAACCGAATCGTTCTGGCGCCGATGACCAGGGGGCGAGCTGGCGCGAAACGAATTCCAAATGAGTTAATGGCTGAATACTACTTCCAACGTGCGTCAGCCGGTCTGCTCATCACCGAGGCAACGGTTGTTTCCGCACACGGCAACGGTTGGGTCGGCTCACCCGGCATCTACACCGAAAAGATGGTGGAGGGATGGCGAATCGTCACCCAAAAGCTGAGGCCTACCGGCACTCCGATCTTTCTGCAATTATGGCATTGTGGCCGGGCGTCACACAGTGATTTTCACAATGGAGCGCTGCCGGTTTCGGCCTCCGCGGTCAAACTGAATGGCGGTCAGATTCGCACCCCATTTGGGGAAAAAGACTATGAAACGCCACGGGCCTTGTCCCTTGATGAAATCAAGGCCACGGTCAACGATTATCGCACCGCCGCGGCAAACGCGAAGCAAGCGGGTTTCAGCGGTCTCGAAGTTCACAGCGCCAATGGCTACCTAATCAATCAATTTCTGGATTCAAAGACCAATTTGCGGACTGATCATTACGGAGGTAGCCTGGAGAATAAATATCGTCTTCTCAAAGAAGTTATGGCAGCCGTCCTGGAGATGTGGCCGTCAAAGCGGGTGGGCGTCCGACTTTCACCCAACGGAGTGTTCAATGATATGGGCAGCCCTGACTTTCGGGAAACCTATCTTTACACGATAAAGGAACTCAACCAACTCGATCTTGCCTATGTTCACATCATGGATGGGCTTGCCTTCGGCTTTCATCAACAAGGTGAGCCGATGACGCTGGCTGAGTTTCGGGCCGAATACGACGGAATCATCATGGGTAATTGCGGCTATACCAAGGAAACAGCGGAAGAGCGACTCGCAGCCGGTCATGCAAATCTCGCCGCTTTTGGCCGCCCCTTTATCACCAACCCGGACCTGCCTGACCGATTTAGAAATAATTGGCCGCTTAACCCGGCTGATGACATGTCCTTATGGTACACTTTCGGTGCTGAAGGGTATACGGATTACCAACCCTCGGAAAGGACCGTTCATCGATCGGTCGTATAAACCTCAAAGGACGCTACATTTGGAAGAGCTTGGTACCTTCGAAGAGGCCACCAGCAACAAAATGTCCGATTTGATCGAACCGTCCGTTCTCCGAAAAAAGGGGTTCAGGCGCGGTGGGTGCCCAGCGTGGTGAGACACACCCCGGCGGAAACCAGGATCGCGCCGACGAGCAGGGAAAGGGTCAGGGGTTCCTTCAGGAAAAGAACCGAGAGGAGCACCGCAAAGATCGGCACGAAGTTGATGAACAACCCGGCACGCACCGGCCCGATGCGCTGGATCCCCTGGTAATACCAAACAAAACCCAGCACGGTCCCGAAGACGCCGAGGTAGACGATGCTGACCCATGCAGCGAGGGGATAGGGGTCGGCGGTCAAGAGCCCCTCCATGACGGCCGGCGGGAACAGGCAGACGGTGCCCGCCACGGAGCTGAACGTTACGGCGGCCAGGGGCGAAAGGCGGACCATCACAATTTTCCCCAACAGGGAATAGGCGACCCAGCTCGCCACGCAGCCAAAAATGAAAAGCTCCCCCCAGCCGAAAGCGCCGCTCAGCAGGGAGGAAGGCGAGCCGTGGGTGATAACGGTGACCGCTCCCGCCACCGAAACGAGAATGCCGGCCACCTTCAAAAGGTTCAACCGTTCACCGAAGATCACCGCCGCCATCAGTGCAATGAAAACGGGGTTGTTGGCGATGATGACGGACGCACGGCCGGCCTCGATCAGCTTAAGCCCCTTGAGGAAGAGCACGTTGTAGGCAAAGATCCCCGTCATCCCCATTATCAAGAGCACGGCGAGGTGGCGGGCGGAAGGTCGGCCAACATGCCTTTCCATCTTTAGCATTACGGCCACCAGACAGACCGAGGCGACGGCAAACCGCAGAAACGCCCCGGCAAACGGGCCTACACTCTGGGCGAGCAACCGCCCGGCAATGAACGTCCCGCCCCAGAACAGGGCCATCAACAACAGTTTGACGTAGGTGGAGAGCATTCGATGTTGTCAGTCCGGGGCTCCCGCCCCCGAGGGATATCGCCGAAAAGAGTGTGGCACGAACCGCCATCTTTAGCACAGCCCCGGTGGGCTGTCCATCAGCTTGCCAGGCCTGAGTCCCTGAGCTATACAGAGCGGGCATAGAGGGTAACCCACCCAAACGTTAGGAGGTGCACACCATGCTCGGATTCCAACTGTCCCCCGAACAGCTCGAGATTCAGAAAAAGGCGCGCGAGTTTGCGCTCAGGGAAATTCTGCCGGTGGCCTGGCACTACGACACCGTCGACGACACCCCGCTGCCGGTCCTGCGCAAGGCCTGGGAGGCGGGCATCATGAACACCGACATCCCCGCCGCTTATGGGGGCAAAGGCTACGGTCTGCTGGAGAACGTGGTCATTACCGAGGAACTGGCCGCGGCCTGCCCCGGCCTGGCCACCTCCATTTTCGACAGCTCTTTAGGCATGGAGCCCCTGCGTTTGTCGGCCAACACCGGCTTGCAGAAGACGTATTTCCCGCAGATCGTGAAGGACTTCAAACTCTTCTGCTTCGCCACATCGGAGCCGACCCTGGGCTCCGATGTGGCGGGCATCCGCTGCCGGGCGGCGCGCGACGGGGATGACTACATCCTGAACGGAACAAAATACTGGGTGACCAACGGCGGCATTGCCGACTTCATGTCCATTTTCGCTACAGCCGATCCCGAGAAAAAACACGACGGCATCTGCGGGTTCGTGGTCGAGAAGGGCTGGAAGGGCGTGTCGATCGGCCGGCGGATTCCGAAGCTCGGCCAACGGGCGTCCAACACCGTGGGCATTCATTTCGAGAACGTGCGCGTTCCCAAGGAAAACGTGCTCGCGCCGCCCGGCGAGGGGTTCATGCTCGCGATGAAGACCTTCGCCCGCACACGGCCGGCCATTGGCGCCTTTGCCGTCGGCGCGGCCCGTTCCGCCATGGAGTTCGCCATCGACTATGCCAAGCGGCGCAAGGCCTTCGGAGCCCCGATCGCAAGCTTCCAGGCGATTCAACACAAGATCGCCGACATGCTCCAGAAGGTGGAAACCTCGCGGCTGCTTGTTTGGAAAGCGGCCTGGGAAGCCGACCAGGGGATAGATCCGACCATCTCGGCGTCCATCGCCAAACTCTATGCGACCGAGGCCGCGCTGGAGGTCGCCAACGAGGCCTTGCAAGTCTTCGCCGGATACGGGTACACAAAGATGTTTCCGGTTGAAAAGCTCCTGCGCGACACGCGTTTATTTCGCATCTACGAAGGCACCAGCGAGGTCCAGCGGCTCATCCTATCCGGCTTTGCGCTCGGGGGCTTCCAGCCGGTCATGCCCCCGCTCGAGGAGCTTCCGCTCCATCTGGAAAAAGACGTCGTCAACAGGCCAGACCACACTACCGCTTGGCGCTGCCGCATCTGCGGCCATGTCCACTACGGTGAAGAACCGCCGGAGGAATGCCCGTATTGCTTTTTCCCGAAGAGCGCCTTTAAAAAAGTATGAGGCAGACGGCGAACGCCGGCCGCTTCAGGATTCGAGGCTCTAAGGGGTCGAGGGTTCGAGGGAAAAGCAACGAAACCGTTCAGTTGGGTCAGCGGAAAATTTCTTTTCGGCGGCTGAACCCTGTACCCTGTGCCTCGAATTCGGATTCCGCGGCCTCTTGAACCCTTGACCCCTTGGACCCTTTTTTCATTACGCCTGTCCGGTCAGCACCATCGACACCCGCCGGTTGGCGGCGTTGTCGGAAGAGACCGGGCAGCATTCCCCCATGCCGATGGCGGTGATCCGCGCCGGATCGACTCCCCGCTGGATGAGTGCGGCCTGAACGGCATTGGCGCGGCGCTCGGAGAGTTGCAGGTTGTACTGCTCGCTTCCGGTCTGATCCGTGTGTCCTTCGATGCGAATCAGTGTCTGCGGGTACTGGTTGAGAACGTTGGCCACCCGGTCGAGCTCACTGTAACCTCCGATTTTGATCACTGCCGAGTTGACGTCGAAAAAAACGTCGCTCTTGAAGGTTGCCGTCAGCATCTGCTCGTTGTTGCGCTGGATGGTGGCATTGTTCTGGGCAACGGTCGATGCCATGGCATTGCGCAAGTCCTGTTCCTGCTTGTCCATGTAAGCGCCGACCCGGTTGCCGAGCAAGCCCCCGATGGCGGCCCCCGCCGCCGCGCCGACCACCACTTTTTCCCTTTGGTTGTGTTTTCCGGTTGCCGCCCCGAGCACCCCGCCGAGCACCGCCCCCGTCGCCGCCCCGACGGCGGTTCCAGTGCGCTCTTTTTCACCCATCGACTGGCAGCCGAACGCCGCCAGCACGGTCAGGATTGCTACCGTTTTAGAAATCCGTTTCATCGTGTTGCCTCCCGTGTCCCTGTTGGAAAAGATGCCGACGCTGCTCTCAACGAGCCGCCTGCGACTATGGTAACCTGCAAAACGGAGTCGATCCGAACCCGAACGGCCCGGAGTCGCCCCGGCAGTGAGAAATTGATTGCTGAATAAGACGCCATAAAAGAAAATAAAGTTTACGCCACCGTCGACGTGTCGGCGTCTTTCTTAAAGCCGCCCCGCCTTGCCTGAAAACATGCTGGCGCGCAAACGGCCTCACCGACTGCCTGCAAGCCGCCGGGCGAATTGCCGCAAGGCGCTCAGGATACGCGCTCCGGCACCGGGGCCGGATGGGGGGCAGGAACTGTTCTGAAGCGGTCTTGGGCCATGGCCAGGCGGATCCGGACGGGTGCGGGTCAACTCTTCTGAAAGCTCAGCCAGGCGGTGCTGCAATTCCGCCGGAGCGAAGTGAATGGATTGGCTCAGGCTTAGAACCAGTGAGACGGCATGGTTGATGTGCCCCCGCTGCTGGAAGGTTTCGGCGATGGCTACCTGCAGCGACACCCCTGCAACGGGATCCCCGCACACCTCCAACGCCAACCGGGCGGCAGCTGAGGCCACGTTCTCCGGCGTGTGCAAATGCCCCAGGCAACTTGCCAGGAGGCCACTCATTCGGTCGACCGGGACCCCGTTGCGAATGAGGGCCTTGCACTCCAGGAGCGCATCGGCGTAACGACCCACCTCGTGGAAGGAGCTGGCGCTGACGATCCTATCCTCGGTCGTCGCGTCCTCACTCCAGCCCTGCCGGATGAGGGCGATCTGATCGTCCGAAAGTCTTGCACATTCGTCGACGGAGTTGCATTGGATTTCGATTTTGATTTTTTGAATCTGATCCCGGATGGCTGCCTGCGTTTTCGCCGGCAGGCCGGGCGCCGATTCGAGCAGGTTCTCGTAGACTCTCAAGGATTCCCGGGGCAAGCCTTGAGAGCGATAGATATCCGCTTCCTTGCGTAACAGTGCATAAGTGATTTTGCCCGGCATTGCTGGGAACCTGCTTTAGTTGATTTAAACACCAGCGGACAGATGGACAACCGTTTGGGTTTAAGAAAAGAGTATACCATGCGGTCGTTGAAAACCCTAAAAAAAACGATACGCCGGCCGCCGTGAAGCGGTTATCGGTTTTGTTTCAACGCGTCAATGATGCGTGCCAGGTAGTCTTCCGCCAAGCCGGCGGGAAACCGCACGGAGGCCGCACCGCGGTGGCCGCCGCCCCCGAAGGCCGCCAGCAGCTTGCCGACATGCACCTTGCAGCCCGGAGTGAAGATACTGTGGCCGATGTTGACGACCACGGTGTCCGTGCTGCCCGTCTCGTATCGGATTCGGATGTTGACAACCGCATCCGGAAAAAGGCTGTAGGCCAGAAATCGGTTCCCCGACGGTGCATTTGCGAGCGGTCGCAGATCGGTGATGGAGACATGCCGCACCCTGCGCGTGCAGGTTTTCAGAATTTCGGCATAGCGTGCGTTCTGTTCAACCACCTGGTGGCATCGTTCTACTACTTCGGCGTCCGCCAGGACCGCTTGAACCGTAACCCGGCCCAGCAGCCGCAACAGGCGGTTCCAGTAAGGCTCGTCGCGCCGGTCCTCACCGGACACCGTCATCGACAGGAGCACATAGTCGTACTTTTCTGGATTCACCACCATATCACGGGTGATGTCGGCCGAATCGATGCGGTCGGCCCATTCGACCATTTCGGTAAAATCACGGGTCAGGCGATGCTTGAAAAAATCGTAAACGTTGCGAGCCGCCGAGGGGGTGATCCGGAAGAGTCCGTTGAAAGGCACTTCAACGACGTTGGTCGCGTGGTGATCGAACCACAGATCGCAGCGCGGATGAAAGGGCAGATTGGCAATGACATCGCCCGGCCGGATGTCGGCGGTCCTCTTCTGGAAATCGTTCGGTTCGAGCCACGCCACGGGCTGGCCGATCGCTACGGCATCCGCGATCAGGACTGCACAGACAACCCCATCGAAGTCCGGCCTGGTCACAATTCGCATGGAAGGACCTCTCAGCGTGACCGGCTCCACCCCTATTGGCCGCAAATGAGTGAAACCTCAACACGTACATCCCGCGGCAGGCGTGCCACTTCAACGGTTTCCCGCGCCGGCGGGGTTTCTTTGAAGTAAGCGCTATAGACCGCGTTGAACTGAGCGAACTCGCCCATGTCCTTGATGAAACAGGTGGCCTTGAGCGCGTCGTCCAGCCCCATACCGGCCGCCGTGACGATGGCGGTCAAGTTCTCCATGACCTGGCGGGTCTGGGTTTCGATGTCACCTTGAACCAGCGTTCCGCTTGTGGGATCGATGGCGATCTGCCCCGAGACGAACAACAGATTCCCAAGGCGAACGGCCTGCGAGTAGGGCCCGATGGCCTGGGGGGCATTGGCGGTTGCAACGATGGTTTTCATGATTCTTCTCCTTTCGGTTTCGAATGCCGATCACGGCGGTGGTAGGGTGAGATACGCTGCCCGCTGCCCGGCCCGCTCTTCCTCGCTTCGGCCGGCCTGCGCGTTACCGGTGAACCGGCAGGGCTCGCTCGGCTTCGGGACTCATCTCTTTTTAGCCTTGGGCCCTTTAGGCCCCGAAAACCGCCTCGTCCGGAGCGCAGGGGCCCACTCCGGCCGCCTGACACGACAGCCGCCGGGCCACGCAAAAACGGGGCCGGCGGCTGTCTGGTATCCCTGCGGAAGATGGCTATTTGCTCTCGTTGATCTTTTCCGTCAGCGACGGGACGAACTCCAGCACATCGGCCACGACCCCCACGTTGGCCACTTGAAAGATGGGTGCTTTGGAGTTCTTGTTGACGGCCACGATGAAGGGGTTTCCCTTGAGGCCCCCCATGTGCTGAAACGAGCCGCTGATGCCAAGCGCCAGGTACACCTTGGGTTTGACCGTCTTGCCCGAGGTCCCGACCTGGCGGGCTTTCTCCAGCCATTTGGCATCCACGATCGGCCGCGAGCAGGAGACCACCGCACCCATCGCCTGCGCAAGTTCCTCGGCCACCGGCAGGTTCTCCTTGTCGCCGAAGCCTCGTCCGACCGAGACGAGAACATCCTCCTTGGTGATGTCCACGTCGCCGACCTCCGCCTGCAGCACCTCGACGAAGCGCCGCCGCGCCGTGAGCTCACCGACCTCGGCGGACTTGTCGACCACCTGGCCGCCCGCGGACCGGGACTCCTCCGGCGGGAAGCAGCCGGAGCGCACGCTGATCACGGCTCCGCCGGAGATGTCGCCCTGCAGATGGGTGCTGGCCTGGCCGTTGAATTCCTGGCGCACCACCTTGAGAGTCGCACCCTCGAGCCCGTCGATCCCGACCACGTCGGGCAGATAGGTCGCATCCAGTTTGACCGAAAGACCGGGCCCCAGGTCCATCCCGAAAGTGGTGTGCGGCAGCAGGAGCACAGCGCCCTTGGGCAGGACCTTTTGCAGGAGCGGCCGGATGAGCTCGGCATTCGGGTAGGCCAGGGCGTCATGGGCAAATTTCCAGACCTGCGGGTAGGAGCCTGCCGCCTCGGCACACACGGCGTCAAGACCGGCACCCGAGCCGGTCACGATGGCCACGGGAGCGGCATCCGGCATAAGTTGCTTTGCAGCGCTGACAAGCTCGATGGCCGAGTCGTCCGCCTTCCCGTCCTTGTGCAGTATGTAAGCAAAAACCTGAGCGGCCATTACTTGATACCTCCTTTGGCTTTCAGCAGATCGACCAGCTTGGCTGTAATCTCATCGGTGCTGCCTTGCAGGATCTCGGCGCCGGCGCCCGCCGGCGGCACGAAATAGTCTGCGCGCTTCACCCGCGCCCCGGCCCGGCCCACGTCGGCGGCATTCAGCCCTAAATCGGCGGCCTTCAAAACCGGTATCTCCACCGAGGCGACCTTGCGGATGCCGCGGATCCCCACATAGCGCGGTTCGTTGATGCCGGTCTGGATGGAGAGCACGCAGGGTGTCTGAATGTCGCTGAGCTCCTGGTTTCCACCCTCGATCTCCCGACCGACCCGGAGCATCCCGCCGTCCTGGACCTCGATCTTGTTCACGAGCGACGCGTAGGGCCAGTCCAGCAGGGCGGCTACCATGCCGCCGACCTGGGCCGCGCCGTCGTCGGCCTGGGCGCCCGTCAACACCAGATCGTACTTGCCCTTGCGCACCGCAGCGGCCAGAACGGCGGCAATGCCGCGGCCATCGGACCCCTCGAAGGCCGGGTCTGTGAGCAGCAGCCCGTTGGCGGCGCCCATGGCCATCTCGCGCCGCACGACCTCCTCGGCATCCGGGTTGCCGATGGAGGCCACGGTGACGGACCCGCCGACGCGGTCCACGATCTGGATCGCCTCCTCCACGGCGTAGTTGTCCCACTCGTTCACAGAGTACACCAAATCTTCACGCTTGATGTCCGAGCCGTCGGCCTTGACCTCGATCTCGTTCTCGGCGGAGTCGGGCACGCGCTTGACACACACCAAAATCTCCATCATGTCCCTCCCTTGATTGGAGTAGTTGTGAAACCATCATCGCTGAATGTGGCGGTCGATCAATTCGCACAGGTCAACGGCTTCCATCCGGCCCTCAAGCCCCGCCACCTTGATGGCGTCTTCGATGTTGACCAGGCAGAAGGGGCAGGCCGTAACGATGACGTCGGCGCCGGCCGCCTGCGCCATCTGCACCCGTACCACCCCCATGCGCTGCTCCTCTTCGGGTTCGTAAAAGAGCATGAGCCCACCGCCGCCGCAGCAGAAGGAACGGTCGCGGCAGTCCCCGGCCATCTCGGTTCGCCGCAGGCCGGGGATGGCGTCGATGACGCGGCGCGGAAGGTCGTAAAGCGCATTGTGCCGGCCGAGGTAGCAGGGGTCGTGATAGACGTAGGTCTTGGAGCCGTTTTCTCCGGGGGTCAAGGTCAGGCGCCCGCGTTGCACTGCCTCGGCCACCACCTCGCTGATGTGCGCGACCGGCGGCAGGCCGGCGTAATCTTTCTTGAGCGCGTTGTAGGCGTGCGGGTCGGCGGTGACGATGCGCTTGACGCCGGCGGCCTGGATCGCTTCGGTGTTGTGGTCCTTCAGGCTTTGGAAGAGCATCTCCTCGCCGAAGCGCCGGACCTCGTGGCCGCTGTCCTTCTCCTCCGGGCCCAGGATGCCGAAATCCACCCCGGCCGCGCACAGGATCCGGGCCGTGGCCTGGGCGATCTTCTGCATGCGGTCGTCATAGGAGGTGATGCTGTCGACGAAGTAAAGCGTCTCCGCCGCCTCGCCCTTTTCGAGGCGCTTGACCACACACCCATCGCCCGCTCCCGCCACCCAGTCGGCCCGCTTCTTCTCCAGCTTTCCCCAGGGGTTGCCCCGCTTTTCGATGGCGCTGAGCGGCTTCTGCAGGGACTGGGGCACCATGCCCTCGTCCACCATGCCGCGGCGCAAATCCACCATCTTGTCGATGTACTCGATAGCCACCGGGCACTCCTCCTCGCAGGCGCCGCAGGTGGTGCAGGACCAAATCTCGTCCTCGCTGTAGATGCCGCCGATCAGCGGCTTGCTTTCCGCAGCGGCACCGTGCAGGGGGTAGCGCGCGAAGGCGTAATCCCGCGCCTTGATCGAAATGAAGCGCGGCGAGAGCGGACGCTTGACGCGGTTGGCCGGGCAGCGGTCCGAACAGCGGCCGCAATCGGCGCAGCTGTAGAAGTCCAGCATGTGCTTCCAGGTGAAGTCCTCGAAGGTCTTGACGCCGAAGGATTTCAGCTCGTCCAGGCGGCTGTCGGGCACACCGTGGCGCACGGGCTTGACGTTGCCCCGGTCCAGGCGCATGAAAAACACGTTGAAGAGCGAGGTGATCACGTGGAAGTGCTTTCCCAGCGGCAGAAAGCACAAGAAAAAGAAGAAAGTGAGGTCGTGCACGGTGTAGGCGGCCAGGTGCAGCCCCTGCAGGGGACCGACGGCAACGCCGGTGAGCAGGTGGCGAATGACCCAGACGAGGGTGAGGGGCGGTGCGACCTCGGCAGGCTGACCTCGGGTGAGTTGCGCGGCCATGAGCGTGGCGTCGAATAGCGCCTCGCTGACCAGCAGGGTCGCGATCAGCCCAAGGACGAGCAGCGCCTCGGGCGTGTGGCCTTTGCCGTAAGCTTCCGGGACGGCGTAGCGCGCCGGCGCGAAGGCGGCACGCCGAACGGCCAGTATGACCACGCTGACGAACACCGCCGTGCCGGCGTAATCCTTGAGGACATGGTAGATCGCACCGAAGCTCCCGCCGAAGCCCGGCAGCGTAAAGCCGTCCACGACCCCCAGCACCACCAGTTGGGTCGAACGGGCGCCGAGGATCAAAAAGCCGAAGAAAACGACGATGTGCAGCACGCCGGCCAGCAAGTAGCGCGGCTGGCGCCACTGGGCGAGCCAGATCTTGAGCACCGCCTGGATGCGCTCGGGGATGCGCTGAAAGCGGTTGTCCGGAGCGGCCCGAAGCAGGGGCGCGATCCGCCGGCTCATGATCCAGGCGAAGGCCCCGATGCCGACCAGCGGAATCAGGATGAAGATCAGCCGGGCGGGGATCCCGGCCAACACGGCGGATGCAGGGGAAACCAACGCAGGTTCCATGGTCAGCCTTTCTAACCCCCGCCGGCCGGCTGGGGCGGCGGCGGCAGGGGCCGAGGATTCAAGGGGCCAAGGGTTCGAGTGAAGAAGAGATCCGCACCTTTACTCTTTCACCGTTGCCCCATGCGCCCCTGGGGTGGTCCTATTCAAACGCACATGCTCTTTCAAAGGCGAGAGGTTTTATACCATGAGCGACGGTTCCGCACAACTTGCTTCCCCCCGCTTAGATTCCATCCGGCAACGGATGGAATCTAATGGAAGCTATTTGCCTCCGAAGGCATCTTCGGGGATGTCCACGGCCGAGCCGTCGGCCGCCAGAATCGCCCGCATCTTGCCCTGCGTGATCGGCAGCAGGGTGTGGCCGAAGAACTCGGCACTTTTGATCTGGCCTTCGTAGAACATTCGATCCTTTTCCTTGGCCCCGGCCGCCAGCTTCTCGGCGGCAACGCGGCCGCGCCACAGGAGCATCCACCCCATGACCACATCCCCGCAGACCTCCAGAAACGGATGGGCAAAGGCGAAGGCCGTGAGCACCTTCTCGGACATGGCGGCGGCTCCCATGTGCATGGCCACTTCGCCCAGCTTGTTGACGGCCGACTCCACCTTGGCAGCCACCTCCGCTGTGCGCGGCTGAGCCTTGGCAGCGGCCAGCTCGGCCTGGATCTCTCCCAGCAGGTCCATAACCGGCTTGCCCTTGTTCAAGCCGAGCTTGCGGCCCAGCAGGTCCATGGCCTGAATGCCGTTGGTGCCCTCGTAGATCGGCGTGATCCGGCAATCGCGCAAAAGCTGTTCCACCGGGTATTCACGGATGTACCCGTAGCCGCCGTAGACCTGGATGCCCAGGTTGCAGACGTCCAGGCACCGGTCCGTCACGTAGCCTTTGGCGATGGGGATGAGAAAATCGATGATCCCCTGGCATTTGGCGCGGCTGCCGGCATCGGCAGTGATGTGCATCCGGTCTTCGCAGCGGCCGACGTAGTAGAGCAGGCTGCGGGCCCCCTCGACGTACACCTTCATGGTCATGAGCATGCGGCGAACGTCCGGGTGCTGGATGATGGGAACCGACGGGGCGTTCTTGTCGAAGGTCTTGAGCAGGTGACGCCCCTGGAACCGCTCGCGGGCGTAGTTGAGCGCGTAAAGATAGGCCGGGCTGGCGCACCCCAGCCCCTGGGCCCCGACCAAGAGCCTGGCCTCGTTCATCATGAGAAACATGGCCCGCATGCCTTTGTTTTCCTCCCCGAGCAGGCTGCCGCGGCATTTGCCCTTGCCGCCCAGCGCCAGGGAGCAGGTGGCATTGCCGTGAATGCCCATCTTCTCCTCGATCCCGGTGCAGACGACATCGTTGGGCTCGCCCAGGCTGCCGTCGTCGTTCACCCAGATCTTGGGGACCAGGAAAAGCGAGATCCCGGAGGTCCCGGCCGGGGCCCCCTCGATGCGGGCCAGCACCGGATGGATGATGTTTTCGGCCAGGTCGTGCTCACCGGAGGAGATAAAGATCTTATTGCCGGTGATGGCATAGGTGCCGTCGGGGTTCTTGACGGCCGAGGTGGTCAGGGCGCCCACGTCGGAGCCGGCCTCCGGTTCGGTGAGCAGCATCGTGCCGGTCCATTGCCCGGTGTACATCTTCTTCAAAAAAAGCCGCTTCTGCGCGTCGGTGCCGAAGGTTTCCACCAGTTTGCCGGCGCCGTGGGTCAGCCCGGGGTACATCATGAATGCGAAGTTGGCCCCGTTCAGGTAATCGGCCGCCGCCATGGCCACCGTGCGCGGCATGCCCTGCCCGCCCCACTCGACCGGCTCGGTCATGGCCAGCCACTCGCCTTCTTTAAAAGTCTTCCAGGTCTTGTGGAAGGACTCGGGCACGGTCACCCGTCCGTTGTCGAAGAGGCACCCCTGACGGTCCCCGTCCACACGGGTGGGCAGGATCTCTTTCACGGCCAGATTGCGGGCCTCCGACACGATCAGTTCGACCGCCTTGCGGTTGAACTCTGCAAAATGCTCGTGTTTCGACAGCTCCTCCACGTTCAACTGCTCGTGGAGAACGAAATCAATGTCCCTTCGATCCGCAATGACCTGTGCCATGTTCCCTCCTGATTTGTTATGGAATGATATCGTCTGCTTTCGATGAGAGGCCGCCAGCGCCAATGCCCCGGATGAGCAAGTCCACCAGTGGTTCCGACATGGAGACGAGGTCATAGTTGCGCCCCGAGTGCAGCCATGTGCCGATCACTTCCCCCACCGCCCCGAGAATGAACCGCTTGACCAAACCGACATAAAGGTCCTTGCGGATGATGCCCTCACGCTGGCCCTGCTCGATGATCTCGGCGATGATGTCCTGGTACATCTTGGCCATCTCGCGGATCTGGCGCTCAACGAGCCGGCGGCTCTGATGGGTCTCCACCTGGTAGACCACGGCCATCTCGGGCTCGCCCTGAAACTCCGTCAGGTGAACGCGGACAAGGTTGCGCAGCTTTTCCACGCTGTTGTCCGCCCGGGTCACCTCCTGCCGGAACCGTTCGAAAACCTGGCGGGCCTTGTACTCGAAAAACTGAACCAGGATGTCGTCTTTGTTCTTGAAGTAACGATAGATGGTCCCGTCGGCGACCCCGGCCTCGCGGGCGATTTGGGAGATGGTGGATTGGCGGAAACCGTTTTCAGCGAAGACCTTGACAGCCGCCCCAAGGATTTTGTCGTATTTCGAATTTTTTTCTTTTGATCCCTGACTTTCCATCTTACAGGCCTTGCTATATGAATGAATATTCATTCATTTATCAAGGATCAGCTGGCGTGTCAATAGCGATAGGATGAAAATAGGCTATGATTATTTAAATTTATAATAACATCAGCTTTAAATCGAAAAAGAAAAGGTGTCTTGTTGAAGAAAAAGGAACGGGGGGTCCTCCATTTATGAATGAATTTATATTCATATAGACGACTTTTGCGCTGCGGTAAAAAATGAGGGCGATCCCGACATTGCCGGGATCGCCCTCATTATGCGCGGAACTCGACTGATAAAACGTCAGGCGTGGGGACGCGGGAGCATTCCGGCCCTCTCAGCGATTTCGGGCACCCGGTGCTCCCACTCGATCGCCATGAGGTGGACCCCGTGAACACCCTTCATCTCCTTGAACTCGGCGATCTGCTCGAGGGCGATGCGAATGCCCTCTTCCGCCTGCTTGTCCCGGGGCACCCCTTGGAGTCGGCTGATGATCTCGTCGGGCACGTCCATACCGGGCACCTTGCTTTTCATGTACTTGGCCATACCGAGGCTTTTCATGGGGGTGACCCCGGCCAGGATGTAGACCTTTTCGGTCAGCCCCATGTCGTTCGCCTGCCGGATCCACTCACGGAATTTGGCCATGTTGTAAATGCACTGGGTCTGGATGAAGTCCACCCCGGCCTGGATTTTTTTGGCCAGCCGGTGCACCCGCCACTCGAAGGGGTCGGCGAAGGGGTTGGCGGCGGCGCCGATGAAGATCTGGGGCCGGCCGTCCACGTCGGCGCCGCTCAGAAACTTGCCCTCGTCGCGCAGTTTCTTGACCATGAAGATCAGCTGCATCGAGTCGATGTCGAACACGCCCTTGGCCGTGGGGTGGTCGCCGAACTGGCAGTGGTCGCCCGTCAGGCAGAGCATATTGCGGATCCCCAGGGCAAAGGCGCCGAGAATGTCCGCCTGCATGGCCAGGCGGTTGCGGTCGCGGCAGACCATCTGGTAGTTGGGCTCGATGCCTTCCTGGATCAGGATCAACGAGGCCGCCCAGCTCGCCATGCGCACCATGGCTGTCTGGTTGTCGGTGATATTGACGGCGTCCACACGGCCCTTGAGATGCACCGCTTTTTTGCGCACTTCCTCGGCGTGGGCCCCCCGCGGCGGCCCAAGCTCACCGGTAAATGCGAACTGCCCGGATTTCAGAATTTTTTCCAGATTGCTTCCAGATTTCATCTCGGCACCTTCCGACAGGGTTAGGCCTTGGCCTTTTCCGGTTTTTTATAGCCGGGCTGGATGAGGGACCGCGGCGTCATGTCCTTCCAGTCATGCGGCGGCTGAAGGTCCAGAATGCAGTCCAGGCGCCCCTGGGCCTTGAGCCGCTCGTAGATCGCGTTCCAGGCGCAGGGCTGATCGGCGTTGATCTCGCAGCTGCCCTTGTTGGTGCCGCCGCAGGGGCCGTTGTAAAGCCCCTTGGCGCACATGGTGACCGGGCAGATCCCGCCCGTCAGCCCCAGAACGCAGCGGCCGCAGGAGCGGCAGCGCTCCTCGTACCAACCCACATCCTGGTTGACCGCCAACCCGGCCGTGTCCACCGCCGGGTAGACCGGCTTGTGCGGGAACCGCTCGGCCAGAAACTGGATCCCGACCCCGCAGGCCATGGAAATGAGGGCGTCGTAGGCGTCCACCTTCCCGTCCAGCTGGGCGAGGTACTCGCGGTCGCACTGGCGCTCCAGGGTCGCGGAACCGAGTTCCACGGGGTTTTCGGCCAGCCGGCGGGCCATTTCCAGCTCAGCGGTCAGGACCGCCACCTCTTTCTCGCCCCCGGCCAGGCAGACGGCTACACAGGTGCCGCAGCCCACCACCAGGATTTTCCGGTGGCCTTTGAGCAGCTGCATGATCTCATCGAACGGTTTGCGCTTGGCTACGATCATGATCCCTCCAGGGACCGCCCTTGCGGGACGGCCGCTAGGTTGAAAAATGTGACGTTGATATCAGTTGCAGTTTTAAAAAAACAGCTCCCGTCGCCGCGGCTATCGACCCGCAGTTTTTTTCTTGAGAGGGTTCGGCCCGAGCTTGAGGATGTTCTCGTTCATCTCCTTGGCATAAGCGGCAAACGTCGGCCCCTCGCCCGAGGAGAGGTTGTACATTCGCACCCGGTCGGCCTCGAGGCCGATCTCCTGCAGCAGGGAGCGCACGTAATCGACGCGTTCGCGGCAGCGCAGGTTGCCCTCGTTGTAGTGGCACGTCCCCTCCAGGCAGCCGACGCAGTAAACACCGTCGGCCCCTTTCTGGATGGCGGTCAGCAGGTGGATCACATCCACCTTCCCGGTGCAGGGCACGAAGATGACCTTGACGCTGCTCGGGTACTCCAGTCGCATGGAACCTGCCAGGTCCGCGGCCGAGTAGCCTCAGTATTCACAGCAGAACGCGATGATGTTGGGTTCGAACCCCGGCATCAGCCCACCTCCTCCGCCAGCAGCGCTTCGATCTTGCACACGAGCTGGTCGTCCTCGTAGAAGCTCAGCCCGATCGCCTGGCGCGGGCAGACCGCCGTGCACACCCCGCAGCCGTGGCAGATCGCCTCGTTGATCTCGATGACCTTCTCCCGGTCGTTGAACTGCGGCACGCCGAAGGGGCAGGAGCGCACACAGGTCAGGCACTTCACACAGTGCTCGGTGTCCACCTTGGCCGTGATCGGGGAGAGCTTGACCTCGTCCTTGGACAACAGCGTGGCCGCGCGCGCGGCCGCCGCCTGGGCCTGAGCGATGGTTTCCGAGATCAGCTTCGGGCCGTGGGCCGTGCCGCACAGGAACACCCCCTCGCTCGGCATGTCCACCGGCCGCAGCTTCACGTGGGCCTCGATGAAGAAGCCCTCCGGGTTGCGGTTGAGCTTCATGATCCCGCTGACCTCGGCCGTGTCCGCCGCGGCCACGCCGGCGCTCAGCACCAGCCGGTCCGCCTGGATTTCGATCTCCCGCTGCAGCACGTGGTCCTTCACCCGCACCGCGACCCCCTCGCCGTTCGCGGAGACCTGCGGCGCGGCCTGGGGCTCGAAGCGGATGAAAATGACCCCCTGCTTGCGCGCCTCGGTGTAGTAATCCTCCAGCAGCCCGTATGTGCGCATGTCCCGGTAAAGGACGTAGACCTGGGCCCCGGGGTTGAGCCGCTTGAGGTGCAGGGCGTTCTTGACCGCGCTCTGGCAGCAGATGCGCGAGCAGTTCTCGTTCTGCTCGTTGCGCGAGCCGACGCACTGGATCATGACGACACTCTGCAGCTCGACCGCATCGGGCCCTTCGAGGAGATCACCGAATTCGACCTGGGTCATAACCCGCGGGTCCTCGCCATAGAGGTACTCCGAGGGACGATACTCCGACGCGCCCGTCGCCACGATGATGGCCCCGTGCTCGATTTTTTCGGAACTACCGTTGCCGCCCGCGGCGACTGTGGTGAGAAAGTTGCCCTTGAACCCCTCGAAGGCGGTGACGCGCACCTCGGTCAGAACCCGAATCTTCGGGTGCCCTGTCACCTCCCCGACCAGTTGCTGCACGTAAGCCCGGATGTCGGCCCCCTCGATCGTGTGGTGCAGACGGCGCGCGAAGCCCCCCAGCTCAGCGTCCTTTTCGACGATCACCGACGCGAACCCCTGACGCGCCAAGCCCAGGGCGGCGTTCATCCCGGCAATGCCCCCCCCGATGACCAGGGCCTGCTTGTGGATCGGGACGACCTTGCTGTGCAGGGTTTTCAGTGCCGCGGCACGGGCCACGGACATGCGCACCAGGTCCCGGGCCTTGACGGTGGCCGCATCGTGGTCGCCCGCGTGCACCCAGGAGTCCTGGTTGCGGATGTTGGCCATCTCGAACAGGTAGGGGTTCAGGCCGCAGGCCTCCAGGGTCTCCATGAACATCGGGGCATGGGTCTTGGGGCTGCAGGAGGCCACCACCACGCGGTTGAGCTTGTGCTCCTTGATTTTCTCCTTGATTTTCTCCTGGGTGTCCTGGCTGCAGGTGAAGAGGTTCTCGTCGGCAAAGACCACACCGGGCAGCTTCTCGGCGTAAGCCCGCACGCCGGGGACATCCACCACCCCGCCGATGTTGATGCCGCAGTTGCAGACGAACACGCCGATCCGCGGGGTCTCCTCGGAGACATCGATCTCCTCGGGCAGCTGGATCTTCTGGATGTCGCGGCCGCGCGCCTCGGCCAGATTGGCGGCGGCCATTACCGCCGCGGCGCCGGCCTCGGTCACCGAACTGGGGATGTCCTTGGGGCCCTGGAACACCCCGCAGGCGTAGACCCCGGGCCGGGTGGTCTCCACCGGCGCAAAGGGGTGGCAGTCGGCAAATCCGGCCGCGTTGAGCCCGACCCCTATCCGCTTGGCCAGCTCGAGGGTCGCGGGGGCGATCTGCAGACCCACCGAGAGCACCACCATGTCGAATTCTTCGACCTTGAGGTCACCGGCTTCGTTTACGTAGCGGATCGACAGGTTGCCGCTCTCGGGCAGTACGTCCACCGAGTGCACCCGCGAGCGCACGAAGCGGATCCCGTCCCGAATGGCCCGGTTATGATATTTCTCGTAGTCCTTGCCGAAGCTGCGGATGTCCATGTTGAAAATCGTGCAGTCGAGCCCGCCGTGGGCGTGCTCCTTGGCGATCATGGCATCCTTGATGGCGTACATGCAGCAGACCGAGGAGCAGTAGCTGTTGCCGCACTGGTTGTTGTCCCGCGAGCCCACGCACTGCAGCCAGGCGATCGTCTTCGGTTCCCGGTCGTCCGACAACCGCTTCAGGTGGCCCATGGTCGGGCCCGTCGCGCTGAGAAGCCGCTCGAACTCGAGACTCGTCATCACGTTGGGGCTGGTGCGGTAGTGGTAGACGTTCTCCAGATGCGACGGGTCGTAGGGGTCCGAGCCCGGGCACAGGATCACGGAGCCGACCGGGATCTCGAGCACCTCGGCCACCTGGGTGTGATCGACCGCCCCGGCCAGACAGGCTTTTACACACTGATAGCACTCCGAGCAGATCCCGCAGCGCAGGCAGCGTTGGGCCTCGGTGCGCGCCTCGGTCTCGTCGTAGCCGTAGGAGACCTCCAGGAAGTTGCACTCACGCGCCGCCGGGTCGAGGCAGCGCACCGTCACCCGGGCGTGCCTGGCCTCGCCCGCCGTCTCCGGCTTGACGTAGTCCCACTCTTTTTCGCGGCCGGCGCGCAGGTCCAGCCCGTTGATGTAGCGGTGGATGCTCTCCGCGGCCTCCTTGCCGCTCGCCACCGCCTCCACCACCGACTTGGGCCCGTAGAAGGCGTCCCCGCCGGCAAACACCCACTCGAGCGGGGTCTGAAGCGTCAACGGGTCGGCCGCAAGCCCCCCCGGCCGGGAGAAGGCAATCCCCTCGCCTTCTAAATGGCTGCGGTCGGTGCTCTGGCCGATGGCGACGATCACCGTGTCGGCAAACATGGGCGTGCAGGCGCTCTCGTCGTACTGCGGGTTGAAGCGCTTGCTCTCGTCGAAGACCGCCGTGCAGGTCTTGAAGTCGATGCCCGACACGCGTTTGCTCTTGTCGATGAAAAAGGCCTTGGGCCCAAAGCTGTTGACGATGGTAATGTCGCTCTCAAGGGCCTCCTGGACCTCGTGCGCCCAGGCGGGCATCTCCTCTCGCCGCTCCAGGCAAACCATGGTGACGTTTTTCGCCCCCAGCCGCTTGGCGGTCAGCGCCACGTCCACGGCCACGTTGCCCCCTCCCACCACCAGCACGTCCGGGCCGATTTCGACCTTCCGGCCCAGGGCGGCATCGCGCAGGAAGTCCACTCCCTGCAGCACGCCGGGCATCTCCTCGTTCTCGATCCCCAGGCGGCGGCCGCCGTGCAGGCCGATCGCCATGAACACCGCCTTGAACCCGTCTTGCTTCAGGCTCTCCAGCGTGACGTCCTTGCCGAAGGTGACCCCGGTGCGGATCTCCACCCCCATGCGTCGGATGATGTCGATCTCCCACTTCAGAATATCGCGCGGCAGGCGGTAGGCCGGGATGCCCACGGCCATCATGCCGCCGGCGACCGGGAGCTTTTCGAACACCGTAACCGGGTAGCCCTGCTTGACCAGGTAATACGCGGCGGTGAGCCCGGCCGGACCCGAGCCGACCACGGCCACCTTCTCGGGGCGGGGTTCGCCCGCGGCGGGGACG